>JAGOKN010000001.1:0-49998 GCA_017994575.1 Nitrosomonas sp. | reverse complement strand
CCGTTTTCTTTGGCAACCGCAGTGATTTCAGAATCGTCAACTTGGAGGGCGCGGTACGTATCACTGGACTCAATACAGCGCCGTCTGATTATAACGGTTACACGGCTAAGCTGATCAATACGGAGCGCGTACAGTTTTTGGATTCGGTTGAAACAGTAACACCCACGATTAATAAAGTTATGCTGAGCGGATATAACTTTTTTTCATATCAATTTGTAGGTACTGCTGATAACGAGACTATTGATGGTGCTGGCGGAAATGATTTGATAGATGGCGGTGCAGGTACGGATACAGCCGTTTTCTTTGGCAACCGCAGTGATTTCAGAATCGTCAACTTGGAGGGCGCGGTACGTATCACTGGACTCAATACAGCGCCGTCTGATTATAACGGTTACACGGCTAAGCTGATCAATACGGAGCGTGTACAGTTTCTGGATTCGGTTGAAACAGTAACACCCACGATTAATAAAGTTATGCTGAGCGGATATAACTTTTTTTCATATCAATTTGTAGGTACTGCTGATAACGAGACTATTGATGGCGCTGGCGGAAATGATTTGATAGATGGCGGTGCAGGTACGGATACAGCCGTTTTCTTTGGTAATAGCAGTGATTTCAGTGTAACCAATTTAAATGGTGTGGTACAGGTTACCGGACTTAATACAGCACCATCTGAGTATCGTGGCTATACAGCCCAGCTTACCAATGTCGAGAATGTTCAATTTATTGATTTGAAAGTTTCTCAAAATGGATCAGTTAATCATTCACCCACGGGAAGTGTGCATATTAATGTTACCAACCCCAGTGCAGGGCAAACCTTAACTGCTTTTAATGATTTGGACGATGCCGATGGCGTGGGAACAATCACATATCAATGGAAAGCTGGAGGAGTGAATGTTGGCGTAGGCCAGAACTATCAGGTAGCTGCCAATGATCTTGGTAAAACCATTACGGTTACAGCGAGTTACACCGATGGTTTTGATTACTTGGAAAACGTCAGCAGCGCTGCTACAGCAGCAGTGACTAGTACATTGCTAACTTCAGCAGTTAATGGATTTCAATTGGTACTTAGTGATGAAGAAAAATTGATTATAGGCTCAGAAAAAGTGGGAATGATTCGTGTCATGGCTGATTTCTCCAAAGCGGCTTATCACTTGGAACCAAATGAAAATAGACTCATTAATGACGTCAGTCCTAATGCTGATGCTGCAGTAATCAATCCAGATTGGCAGCCATTAAATTTGAATATACCAATAGCTGATAGATCTTTTACATATATTGATCATGAGGGATTCAATTCTGAAGAAACAATTGCACTGCTAAATAATGGTATGACCAACGGCTTTTATCACAATGGTAATGCTGCAGCTTTTGTAGCGCGTGTTAACGATGCTATTGTAATTTCTTTTCGCGGCACAAATGATAATGATGAAAATGACCCTGATGATCCTTTGGATAGTTTTAATAGTTTAGATCCTAACAACTATATCTATCCAGATGCTGATGAATGGGGATCAATATTAGATGGCTCTGGCGGCAGTATGCGTGATCACTATCAATTATTGCAGCCATTAATTGGTGCGATTGATAATTATGTTTTAACCAATAATATTGGTAAAGTTTACGTGACAGGGCATAGTCTTGGTGGTGCGATGGCCATTGAATATATGGCGCGACCAGAGCATGCAGGGACTAAATATCAAGCCATTACCTTTGCCGCTCCTGATTTTACAAAAAATAATGTGGACAGAGTCAGTTATGCGGATGACAGTCGCATAATCCAAATTGAAGTAAGCGAAGATCCCGTGCCACAAACATGGGATGTATTTATCGATCAAAACAGACCCGGTGATGTTATTCGTTTTGCAGGTGACCAGACACTAAACGAACCCGATGTGCATCCAACTTTTTTTTCAAATGATAAAAATCATTCCATGGATTATTACCGTCAAATCACTGATAGTGTCGATGCTGGTAGTTGGGTGAGAATTTTAGATGATTTAGATAAACGAGGAGATCAGACTGTATTTTTGGGGGGAAGGCGAAATGGAGATAATTTTTTTGTTGATGAAGGAGGGGATACACTTACAGATACGGATCTAGACCAAGAGGATATTAATCATCTAGGCGATGATAATATTGAGATATTCTATGGTGGGCGTGGTCGTGATACGCTTACCGGTGGAGACACTAAAGAGCTGTTACTTGGCGGTCCTGAAAATGACAAATTATATGGTAACGGTGATGTCGATCGACTGTTCGGCGATGCTGGCAATGATACCCTCGATGGTGGTTCTGGCGTCGATACGTTAATTGGTGGATTAGGCGATGACACTTACGTCGTCGAAAATGCAAGCGATGTTATCACCGAGAATCCAGGAACGCTTGCAGGAACAAAGGATCACGTTAACAGTTACTTAATTTCTTACACACTGCCTGCTAATGTTGAGAACCTGACATTGAAACTCCCTCCGTTGGGAGCGAATAATAATGGTACCGGTAATGGTTTAGCCAATATCATCACTGGGAATGCCTTGATCAATATTCTTAATGGCGCAGCAGGCAATGATCGACTGCTTGGGAAAGGTGGCAAGGACACATTGACCGGTGGTGCAGGTGCAGATAAATTTATTTTTGATACGGCAACAGGTACAAATAACATCGATACCATCACCGATTTTGTTACCAACACCGACAAGATTCTTCTCGACGACGATATCTTCACCGCATTGGGCATTACAGGAACCGCCGCTGGTGTAGCGCTAACAGCGGGCAAGTTTCATGCCGGGGCATCCGCGCTAGATACGCTTGACAGGATTATCTACAATCCAGCGACAGGGGCACTTTTTTACGATGCCAATGGTTCGGTCAGTGGGCAAAATGTGCAGATTGCACTGATTGGAACGAGCACTCATCCAACACTGTCTGCTGCAGATTTCCAAGTTATCGCATAACGATCTGACGAATGCAGAAATTGCCGTGATGAGATTTATAAGAAAATAGTCTGCATTGTTGCTGAAACAAACCGATCAACGTTCTAATTTCATTGACTTGATCGGTTCTAATAGGCCGCATAAAAACTATCGGTGTTGTCACCTGTGTTAAAAAAACAGGCTCAGAATATTCGCTCCGCTCAATCTTCTAAAAATCGTTTGAGCGGTTTTCCACCTTCGCGGCCTACGGCGGGGATTTCGATAAAACGGTCGGCGGCATTGCCGAATAATCCAATGCTTGTTTGTGTTTCATCGCCAGGATGGCCGTTGGGTATGAAAATTTGCGGATGATCAAAAGGTGCTTGGCGGTTGCGTACGCGTGCATCGGTCAATGTGTGCAGCCAGGCTTCCAGATCGTCTTTTTCCGACTCGCTATTGAGCAGTACATTGAGCGGCATGATGACTGAGCCGTCGAGTTGAGTCAACTCAGCAAAATTTCCGCCGCGGCTGTATAAATCCAATACATCTCGCAGCTTGACTACTCCACCATTGTGAAAATAAGGGGCGGTTAGCGCCACATTGCGCAAACCCGGTACTTTGAAGAATCCATCGGCTACGATGGGGCAGGGTTCGTTATTCGGGCAATTGGGAGCCGTCATTGCGCGCGTGTATGACAGTGGCTGACCGAAAGGATCATTGCCGCCCAGTGCAATATCTTCCGCACTGGGCCGGATACCGATATTGTTATATCCGCGGTCAAATGCCTGGCCATCACGGATGCGGGTAGGGCTGGCTTTGACTCGGGTGACTGAAGCGCCGGTCAATTCCGCGCCTTCATGGCAATTGATGCAACGCCCCCGCGTCTGGCTGCGGAACAGATCTACGCCGCGAATGGCGGCGGCATTGATGGCTGTGTTGTCGCCTTCCATGAATCGATCATACGGCGTGTCGTCGGCCACCAGTGTGGCCATATACAACTGGGTTGCTAGTCCGAAAAACAGCGAGAAATTGTATTCCATCTGACTGAATTCACGACTGGCGTGATTGCTATGCCGTTTCTCATCAATTATTTGAGTATTGCCGTCATCCAACACTTGAATACGTTTGGAAGCCTGCCACCACTCAGATTGGAAGGCAGCGCGCACCAGGTCTGCGTAAGATGCAGACAATCCATGCTGCGGCCAGCGACTGTACTCACTCAATACGCTATCCCAGGGATGGATTTTTTGCCGGGCAAGTGGCCTGGCCGTGAGTAATTTTCTGCCAATAGCAGGGAATGAACGATTGGCTGCCGACATTTCCAGGGCGTTAAGGGGTGGGGCCACTGCCGTCGATGCCAAACTGGCATTATCGATCAATATCTGCTCACGTTGCAGTCGGGTCGCTGATAATGCACGATAGACATGTGCGTCCGGATCGCGCGCTCCCCAGTTATTGATGCCATTAAATTCATTTTGTGCCCGGCCATCCAGAAAATTACGAAAATTGAAAACCGCATTGATCACCGATGGGGTGTTGCGTGGCTCCACTCGCCTGACATTGATTTGATTGACCTGGAATCCATCGTCGTTATCTATGAACTCAACATGATCGACCGGTGATCGCGGTTTGACTGATTTAAACAGCATGGAAAAAACGCCTTGCGAAGAAACCACATCATTACTGTCGCGTATTGGCGAAGATGCTCTGTCCAAAGGATTGGATAACTCCCGCAAGGGAAAATCTGACATGACGAGCTGTCGATTGGGGCCAAAATCGAAATGATGATCCGGCACGGGTGAGCCATCGGTATGCACGCGGTTAAATCCAGGATTGACCTGATTCTTAGACCGATTGTCTGCACCGGCATTAAAGTGACAAGTGGCACAGGCAGTGACGCCATCGCTGCCAACCTGCATATCCCAGAAGAGCGCTTTGCCTAGAACAATTGCCATCTGCTTGTTTTTGACAAATCGTTCGAGGTTGGATGGCTCAGGGACTGGAATCGTTTTCAGTGAAGGCGGGCGAGCAGGGTCTTCATCCGCCTGAGCACTCATTGAGGCCGGCGATAGCAGGATGATGCAAATGAAAACGATGAATGTACGAATGCCAAAAGTTGGGATGTTCATGCTCATGAAGTATTACTGACTTAAAGGGATTGAGTCTGTCGATCAGATCTCCTGCCATTGCAGCAGGAGATCTGAAGGATCGTTGTTACGCGCAACGCTTTAACAACGATTATGGAATTTACTCACTTGCTTTCGGTTTAACGGGACTGGTCCTCAGGTAAACCTCATAGCCGTGGCGTCCGGTGTAGGCATAACAAACCGGATCAGCGACATCACAATCATTGGCAGGATAGGTTTCCAATACTTTTGGGCTGCCGCCAATGGCAATGGTGTATTGACCTGCAGGTAGTCTTGCTTCGTAAGAGATGCTTGATTTTGCATGGCGATTTTTCTGATTTCCGATGTATTGCACTGTTGACCAATCAATATTGCCAGCATTGTTGTAGCGATGATCTTCACAACTGGTACTGTCCCAGTTTCTGTAGATGGAGAGTGCTGGAACTAGCATATTTCTGGCAGTAACCATGCCATTGGTGGTTTGAAAGGCCACACCTTCCTGACGTTCCACTTTGATTTCCAGTTTGGTTGGTTCTGTCAATTCCAGGGCAATCCAATTGGAAGTGTGGGTCCAGCCGGTGTAAGGAGGCTCGTAGGCTGGCGGTGGTTCATTCCAGCTTTTGGCGCCGACATGGCCTACTAATCCGACGTGATCATCGCCACTCATGTTGACTGACCATTCGTAGCTGATTCCACCGTCGCAAACTCCCGGGGTGGAGGGTTGAGGATCGGCAAAGGTGACATTACCAGCCAATACCGCTGTTGATGTGCCGACGGAGGCCAGCAGAATTCCACTCATAATTAATTTTTTTAATTGAAACTTCATGACAATTGCTCCGACAATAATGATTAATCGAAAAACTGAAGGATTGAAAATTAAATCAATCAATCCTCATGGCTTCTTTTTGAGTTTTTTAAAATTTACGTTTGATTAGAAGCGGAGGAAATAATATATATAACGTGAAAGTATGACAATGTGACAAATTGCCGCATGGAGCGCTGCATGCGGCTTTATGCTGGCAATATCAGTTGGAGATGCCTGAATGACGTGCTTTGAATTGAAATGTTTTGGTACGAAACCAACTATGAATCCAGTGGTATGAGTGTCATCAGTCTTTCTGGCGCTCCTGGAAGAAAAGGGGTTGGTTTTTCGTTGACCCAATTGGCGTGACCGCTGCCGTAATAAGGCGAAAGCGGATGTCCGCTTTGTCCGCCCGGCATGTCCAGATAGCCATGTTCTTCCTGGCCGGGAGACACGGCTGAGCGCTGTGATGCACCAAAATCAGGAGATTGAACGCGCGGCATATTTTGGTCTCCGGGCAAGGGATCACTGGGCATATCCAGCCAGCGCGCGATCCATGTGGGCAATTTCTGGCTGAGCGGATGCCGGATTTGCGCGGTGTTGATTACTCCCCAGCTTTGTTCAGTTTTGCCACCCTCCTGCTGTAATTGTTCTGCAATGCGCTGAGCGCAACGCGCTAGCAGATCATCCCAGTGAGTATAGATTGCTGGCAGCAGATGCTGAGGTCTATGTTCAAGTAATTGCCATACCAACAATTCCGCTTGATTTAACCGGGGTAATTTAAAACTGGCGTCGGTTTGTCTGACCTGAGCCGCAAAGCCATTTAAGACGGTCTTCATCACTTCATAGCGATATGTTCGCACGGTCCGATAAGCAATGGAGTCGGTCGATGCCTGTCCATCCCAGTCCTTGAGTGCGTTACTCAGCGCGGAAGCCCAGGATGGATTGGCTGCGGCTGATTCAAGCGTTGCTCGTAGCAATTGATACCAATCGGTTAATAACAGCGCACGGTGATCCAATTGAATGGCTTGCATGTCTGCGACGGTGAACTGATCGAGTGCGAACAAGCGATCGCGAATCTGTGTGGCTCTGGCACCCAGGTCGTAGCCGCCATTACCCAGAAGCTCAAGCTGATTGCCGGAGACAGTGCGAGAATTGGCAGACCACAGCCGCTGTGAAGCAGGATTGTGGATGAGCGGGTATTGAGCCGGATCCAACCAGCCTTTCCAGCCGGTATCTGCTGGTGTCCAGTCGGCGGGCAGTTGCGGATCATAATTGCCGGAGCGGGCAGGGATGCGTCCCGCCAGCGTCCAACTGATATTGCCCTGGCGGTCGCCGACGATGAAATTTTGTACTGGCATGCCTGTTTGTTGAGCTATTTTTGTCGCTTGCTCTGCAGTTTGGACGGATTCCAGTTCAATCAGTTTGAGATTGATTGCATCCGATCGAAGGGCTGTCCAGGCCAATGCCAATGGGTTTTTGTCATGATCATCAGCGACGATGGGACCCCATTCGGTTTCTGAAATGGTGAGTGTGACATCCGGGGCGTTACGCACATGAATGGTTTCCTGAAAGATATCCAGCGATTTCCATCCGGTTGAGCTGAGATAGCGCGTATTGTCTTGTTTATCCAGATTGATTCGTATCCAATCAGCAAAATCGCCAAAACTATTGGTGAAACTCCATGCGATATGGCGGTTTGAACCGATGATGATGGAAGGCACGCCGGGTAAGCTGATGCCGGTAATGTCATGAAGTCCGGCAGCCGTGTCAGAGGGATAGATGAGGCGCGAGCGGAACCATAAATTTGGCACGCGCAACGTTAAATGCATGTCATTGGCCACCAGAGCAGATCCTCCGGTCAGTGCGCCAGAAACCGCAAAACTGTTACTGCCCGGCATTCGCTCTGTTTTTGCAGGGTCGTCGTTGAATAAGTGCTCGTCCAATGCCTGTAGATTAATGTCGGCGGCAGAGGGTATTTGTGGAAATTCGGAGAATTCATCCAGCAGAGGCGCATCCCAGCGACCTGCATGGGCTGTTAGGAACTGAAAAGCTGAATCGGGTAATGCGGCCCGCATGCTGGATAATCCAAGTTCGCGCTGGATGCTCGATTCATTCAACGTCAGAAACATCGCATAGATCACCAAAATACTGTCTTCATTGCGCCATGCGATCGGCTGGGTTTGGGTCAGTAAATATGGAAAAGGGCGCACAGTCAAAGCCTGGATACCTTGATTGACGCCCAATTGGTAAGCGTCAAGTAATCGGCGTTGTTCGTTGGGGAGCTGCTTCAAGACCTCTGAGGCGCGCGCTCGCATGCGTAATGGGCGTGTCTTGCGGTCATGGGCTACTGCACCGGTGCCGAATAATTCAGCCAATTCACCCGCCGCTTGTCTGCGCATCAGATCCATTTCAAAAAAACGCTCTTGTGCATGGACATAGCCCGTCGCCATGGCCAAATCCAACCGGTTTTCCCCTTTAAAGGTGACGCTGCCAAGCGCATCCCTTTCTACCGAAACGGGAGTGGATAATGCAGCCAAGCGTGCTTCTCCATCATATTGCGGCAGGCTGCCGCGCAGTATCAATCCTGCGGAAATGATGAATAAAGCAGCGATTAATAAGCTTGTTATCAAGAAGTAGCCAGTAAAACGTACAGTAATATGCATATCTTCACTATTTGAGCGGTTGCTGGGTGTTTGACGAAAAACGACAGTTTTGCACATGGCTTTCGAGCCTTCAGTGCATCCGATTATTCTACAGTTCTCCTCGGAGAGAAAGCACAGTCAAGGTTTCTAGCCGGCATTGCTTAAATAAAGGGGATGATTCCTTCATTGTTCGCACCATTGAACCCAGTGGTTACCCATGATAATTCAATTGTAAATATTTGGAGTGTGTCATGTCTGAAGAAAGTGATTTAGAACGTACGGAAGAGGCCACGTCCCAGCGCCTGCAGAAAGCGCGGGAAGAGGGGCAGGTGGTGCGTTCTCAAGAGCTGACTACCTTTGTGTTATTGATGGCGGCCGGTGCCGGTCTATTATTCATGGGTCCGGGCCTGATGGAGAAACTCCTGCAAATCATGAAAGCAGGCATGCAATTGGACCGTGATCTGGCATTCCAACCGGATTTAATGCTGAACCGATTATACGAGCTCTCGTTTGAGGGTTTAATTGCCATGGGGCCAATCCTTTTGTTGCTGATTATTGTTGCCTTCTGTGCACCTATGCTGCTCAGTGGCTGGTTGGTCAGTTCAAAAGCATTGATTCCGGATTTCAATCGTATTAATCCGATTAAAGGCATAGGTAGGATTTTTTCTATGCGCAGCCTGGTCGAGCTGGCCAAAGCCATCGCCAAGGCTGTGGTAGTAGGTGGCGTAGCCACATTAGTCATTTGGCAGAACAAAGATGAGGTGATGGGATTATTGATTCTTTCAATTGATACTGGCATCCATCACACCGCCGATCTTTTGTCGATGAGCTTTCTGCTGATTGTTGCTTCGATGATATTAATCGTGGCAATCGATGTGCCATTCCAGATTTGGGAACATGCGAAACAATTGCGCATGACGAAAGAAGAGATTCGTAAAGAGAGTAAAGAAAACGAAGGCGATCCGATGGTTAAAGGCCGTATTCGTGCATTGCAACGTGAGGCTGCACGGCGCCGCATGATGTCGGAAATTCCAAATGCGGATGTGATTGTGACCAATCCGACGCATTACGCAGTGGCGTTACGCTATAAAAGTGAATCCATGCGCGCACCTACGGTGGTTGCAAAAGGCGTGCATCTGTTGGCTGCCCGTATTCGGGAAGTGGCTGAGGAACATCGAATCCCAATTCTTGAAGCGCCTCCATTGGCGCGGGCATTGTATTACCACGTCGAGTTGGAGAGCGAGATTCCTGAAAAACTCTATGCGGCTGTTGCTGAAGTGCTGGCCTATGTCTTCCAACTGAAGCGCTATAAGGAGTATGGAGGGGAATCTCCGAAACCACCTGTTGATGTTTCGGTTCCCGATGGACTCGATCAAGCAAAACATGCGGTTTAAACAGTGAAAAGTTCACACAATGACTGGTTGATTAATTTTGTCTGCAACACTTTTTAAGTATAAATATTATGAGTAACGCATTGACATCAATGCCTTTAGCAGGCACGAATCATCTCAGGGCGCTTGCCGGTCCGATACTGATCATCATGATTCTGTCCATGATGGTGCTGCCATTACCACCTTTCATATTGGATTTTTTGTTTACCTTCAATATCGCGGTATCCATTATCGTTTTGATGGTGAGTCTCTACACCAAGAATCCCCTTGAATTTGCGGTGTTCCCTACGGTTCTGCTGATTACTACCTTATTAAGATTGTCACTCAATATTGCTTCGACCCGGGTGGTTTTGCTGGAAGGACATACAGGCCCTGATGCTGCCGGTAAGGTCATTGAGGCTTTTGGTCACTTTCTGGTGGGTGGCAATTACGCGGTTGGGTTGATCGTATTTATTATCCTGGTGATTATCAACTTTGTGGTGATTACCAAGGGCGCCGGGCGTATTGCGGAGGTGAGCGCACGTTTTACCTTGGATGCCATGCCCGGCAAGCAAATGGCGATCGATGCGGATTTGAATGCGGGCTTGATTGGCGAGGATGAGGCTCGCAAACGTAGATCAGTCATTTCTCAGGAAGCTGATTTCTTTGGATCAATGGATGGTGCCAGTAAATTTGTGCGCGGTGACGCAATTGCCGGTATTTTGATCATGCTCATCACCATTATCGGTGGATTAATTGTCGGTGTATTGCAGCACGATCTGGAATTAGGCGCGGCAGCCAAGAATTACACCATGTTGACCATTGGCGATGGCTTGGTCGGACAAATTCCTGCGTTGATTATTTCAACGGCAGCAGGCTTGGTGGTCAGCCGAGTAACTACGGATGAAGACTTGGGTGAGCAAGTATTGGGTCAATTGTTTAATCAACCTCAAATATTGGTGATTACAGCCGGCATTCTGGGCATTATGGGATTGATTCCCGGCATGCCGAATTTTGTCTTCCTGTTGATTGCTTCTATTTTAGGAGCGATTGCTTATTACAAGCTGAAACACACGGTTACTCAATTGCCTGCATCGATTGCGCCAGAAGTGCCTTCCATAGAGAAGATAGACGCCAGTTGGGATGATGTGCTGCCCATTGATACGTTAGGTTTGGAAGTGGGGTATCGACTGATTCCATTGGTTGATAAAGCCCAGCAGGGTGATTTGTTAAAAAGGATTAACGGTATACGTAGGAAATTCGCGCAGGAGATTGGCTTTCTGCCCCCTGTGGTGCATATCCGGGATAATCTGGAATTACGCCCCAATGCGTATCGTATTACGCTGAAAGGCTCCGTCATCGGGCAAGGAGAATCCTATTCCGGAATGTTTCTGGCGATCAATCCGGGGCGAGTCACTATGCAGTTGCCGGGAACGGCGACTACTGACCCTGCTTTTGGGCTGCCCGCTATCTGGATTGAAACCGCCTTGCGTGAGCAAGCGCAAACGAGTGGCTATACCGTCGTCGATGCGAGTACTGTGGTTACAACGCATATTAATCATCTGATCCACTCTCATGCGGCTGAGTTATTAGGCCGGCAAGAATTACAAAAACTCCTGGATCATCTGGGTACACAAACACCCAAACTGATTGAAGATCTGGTGCCTAAATTATTGCCTTTATCGACAGTGCAGAAAGTATTGCACAACTTGCTGGAAGAGAATGTGCACATACGGGATATGCGCACCATCATCGATGTGTTAACTGAGCATGCGCCACAGACACAAGACGCTACCGAATTGACCGCAATTGTGAGAAGTGCGCTGGGTCGTGCGATCGTCGAACAATACTATCCAGCAGATTCAGAACTACAAGTGATGAGCCTGCATCATGAATTGGAAAATATCCTGATCCAGGTCATGCAAACCGGTGGAGCACAGGGCACCGGAATAGAACCCGGGCTTGCCGATACATTATTAAAAGAAGCGCGCAATGCAGCGCAGCAGCAAGAGAAGTTAGGTTTACCCGTTGTATTGTTAGTCCCCGGCGCTATTCGCTTTTTATTAGCAAAATTTTTGCGCCGTGCATTACCGCAGTTAAGAGTGCTTTCCCATTCCGAAATTCCAGATTCAAGAAAAATTAAAATCACTTCCATGATTGGGGGTAACAAATGAAAGTAAAAAGATATATCGCTTCCACTTCAAGAGATGCATTACGTCAAATCAAAGAAGAATTGGGTGTTGATGCAGTCATATTGTCCAACAAAAAAACCAAGGATGGCGTTGAGATCATGGCATTGGCTGATGCCGAAATGTCAGGCTTGGCGCAATCGTCTTCATCTGCGCCTGGCAAGACTAGGAGTGAAGCCAACCATGCTCAGAAAATGGCAGATTCCTACGCAAAAGCATTACCAGTAGCTAATGAACCGACCGAAGCTAAGAAAACGGCGAATGAGGCCATGTCGGTTGCATTGGCACATGACATTATTGCTGAGATACAAGCCATGAAAAGTACACTGGAAGATCAATTGGCGACGGTTGCATGGGGAAACTTTACCCAGCGCAGGCCAGAGAAAGTCAAAGTATTGCGTGCCATGTTGGATACGGGCTTTAGTCCGCTGTTGTCACGTCGGTTGGTGGATAAATTATCAGCTAATTTAGATTATGAGCAGAGCCTTAAACAGGCTATGTCGGCTTTGGCTTTTAATCTAAGTACTGCCTCCAGTGATGAAATGATAGAAAAAGGCGGGGTGTATGCATTAGTTGGTCCAACGGGTGTTGGAAAAACAACGACAACGGCTAAATTGGCCGCTCGCTGCGTCATTCGCCATGGTGCGGACAAAGTTGCATTACTGACAACGGATAGCTATCGGATCGGCGGGCATGAGCAATTAAGAATTTATGGGCAATTGTTAGGCATTCCGATTCGTACCATCAAAGATACGGAAGATTTGCAGTTAACGTTATCAGAATTGAGAAACAAGCATATGGTACTGATTGATACGGTTGGCATGAGTCAACGCGATCAAATGGTTGCGCAACAGATTGCGATGTTGAGCAATTGTGGCACCGATGTGAAGCGCATTCTCATACTGAGCGCTGCCTCGAATGGTAAAACACTGGATGAAGTGATCTCTGCTTATCAAAAGAATAATATCTATGGTTGCATCATTACAAAAGTCGATGAGGCTGCGAGTCTCGGGGTTGCTCTGGATGCCGTCATTCGCAGAAAGCTGACGCTGCATTATGTAGCGAACGGACAAAAAGTTCCGGAAGATATTCATGCGGCTAATCCGCGCTATTTGTTGCATCGCATTTTCAATTCCTCTGTTGGTGATTCTGCATTTACTTTGCAAGATGCTGAATTCGCATTAATCATGGCGAGTAAGAGTAATGCTGAGCCATCAACTGCTGATGAGAAGTCATTTGCTGGATTCAATTATGACTAGGATGATTCTTCAGGATCAGGCCGCCGGCTTGCGTAATTTGGCTTCATACCAGACGCCTGGGGCCGTGCGCATTTTTACGATCGCCAGCGGTAAAACCCAAATAGGTAAAACCAGCATTGCAGTCAATCTGGCGACGGCGTTGGCGAGAAATGGTCAGCGTGTTTTACTGATTGATGAAAATCCAAGTCATAACAATATTTGCACCCATCTGGGCTTGAAAGCACGCTTTGATTTACTGCATGTGATTAATGGAGATAAAAAGCTCAATCAGATTCTTTTGCAAGGCCCTGACAATGTAACCGTATTGTCTGCTATGAAGGGCATTCGTGCATTGAATAAACTGACCCATCAAGAGCAAGATTGGTTGGTTAAGAGCTTTTCAGAATTATCCGGCGTTGTTGACATTGTTCTCATTGATACCACGATGACTGGTACCACTTATGTGCTCCCATTAAGTTTGGCTGCAGAACAGGTCATGATCGTGATCTCAGGATCGGCTGCGTCGCTGACGGGAGCGTATTCGCTGATTAAAATTCTGAGTCGAGAATATGCAAAGAAGCATTTCCTGATTCTAGTCAATAATGTGAATTCAGAAGCTGAATCGTTTGCTGTTTATCAGAATTTATACCAAGTAGCTCGTCAATATCTTTCTGTGACCCTTGAATTCATTGGTTCCATACAAAGTGACGAGAAGCTGCGTAGCGCTACTCAGTTGTGCAAGTCGGTAATTGAGGCATTCCCCGCTTCTCAGGCCGCATCATGTTTTAGGCAATTGGCTCAAGATATTTTGCGATCTTCATGCCCGGATAAATATGACGGGGGTATCGATAATTTCATGCAACGGTTGATTCGTACAAGTCACCTTAGTATGGCAAATTTTACGGTGTAATAATTATGTATACGGCTACTGGAACGGGAACGATTGATAAAGAGCAGTTTATTGCTGAATTTACTCCATTAGTTAAACGCATTGCTTACCATATGATGGCTCGATTGCCAGCCAGTGTGCAAGTCGATGACTTGATTCAGGTGGGTATGATAGGTTTGTTGGATGCAATCAATCGATATGAAGGGTCCTATGGCCGCCAATTTGAGAGCTACGCGGCTCAACGTATACGCGGTTCAATTTTGGATGAACTGCGTGAAGCAGATTGGTTGCCACGCAGCATTCGGAAAAAAATGCGCCGTATTGAAGCTGCAGTTAACTCCTTGGAACAACGCCATGGGTGCGCACCCAGCGAAGTAGATTTGGCACAAGAGCTCGATATGTCTTTGGATGAATATCATGAGACGCTACAAAGTGCGCGAGGGGCTCAGTTAATATATTACGAGGATTTTCAACATGATGATGAAGAGCCTTTTTTAGACCGTTTACTGGTGGATTCCGAGAGCGATCCGCTCAATGCATTACTGGATGAAAATTTTAGAAGTTCGTTGATTGCTGCGATTGATAATTTGCCTCCACGTGAAAAGATGGTGATGGGCATGCATTATGAGCAGGAAATGAATTTAAGGGAAATTGGTGAAGTGCTTGGGGTCAGTGAATCTCGTGTTTGCCAACTACATACCCAAGCAATAGCGCGTTTACGCAGTCGTTTAAGAAATCTTTAAATGTCCTGTAGATTACCCTATGTAAATAAGCGATTCTTGCGATGAATAAAAGACTCAAGATGGATTTCAATAGTGTTATCGGCATTTTGCTGGCTTTTGTCGCCATCATTGGCGGACAAATGCTTGAGGGCGGTCATATCAGTTCTCTTATTCAGGCGGCTGCTTTTTTAATCGTGATGGGCGGCACGGTTGGTGCGGTTTTGTTGCAAAGCCCGGTCAAAGTTTTTCTGAATGGAATTAGAATGAGCAAATGGGTGTTTTTTCCACCCGAAAACTCACCACAGAATTTAATTAAAGAAATTATCAGTTGGGCTCATATTTCCCGTAAAGATGGTTTGCTGGCACTGGAAATACAGGCGCAAGATGTAAACGATCCATTTGTACAAAAAGGATTGCAGCTACTTGCTGACGGCAGTACTGCTGAGAAATTACGTGAAGCTTTGGAGATTGATATACTGACTATTGAAGCCTATCAACGTCAATCAGCTCGAATTTGGGAGGCCGCTGGTGGTTATGCGCCGACTATTGGTATTTTAGGGGCTGTGTTGGGTTTAATTCATGTCATGGAAAATCTGTCTGATCCCAGTCGCTTAGGAAGCGGCATAGCCGTAGCTTTCGTTGCCACAATATATGGTGTAGGGCTAGCAAATTTGGTTTTCTTACCGATCGCCAATAAATTAAAAAGCATTATCAATGAAAAGGTAGTGATACAAGAAATTCTGGTTGATGGATTTGTGGCGATTGCAAATGGTGAGAATCCTCGGTTCATCGAAAATCGCCTCAATGGCTATTATATTTAATCCCCATTAAGGCATATTGTTCTGATTATTTGAAGATCTAACAAATCCTATGTTGAAAAAGAAAAAACAGAGAAATGAGGAGGACGTTGATAATCATGAACGCTGGCTCGTCTCATATGCCGATTTTATAACACTGTTATTTGCTTTTTTCGTTGTTATGTATGCAGTGTCTTCAGTTAATAAAGGCAAATATGAAATTTTAAGTCATTCACTGATTAATGCATTTAGTAATAATTCACCGAATCTGATAGTTCTACAATCGCCGCAAACTGATTCATCAATCAAACCTATTAATGAATTAGATTTTCAGAAAGTGAAGAAACAAGAAAAAATGAAAAGCATGGCCAAGGATATTCTGATTGCATTGGAACCTCTGGTCAAAGATGGTCATGTAAGAGTGACTCAAACTTCTTTAGGCATATCTGTAGAAATTAATGCAAGTGTTCTTTTCTCACCTGGACAAGCTAAACTGGCGGAGAATTCGAGTCTGACATTGCAAGCAGTGGCTCGTGTCATAAAAGGGCATGAGCACGAGATTCATGTTGAGGGACATACCGATAATTTACCAATTCATACAGATAGTTTTTTGTCAAATTGGGAATTGTCAACCGCGCGCGCCAGTAGTGTTATTCGACTGTTTGTGGATAACGGTGTGGAATCGCATCGGTTTACGGCGATAGGTTATGCTGACAACAGACCCATGGAAGCCAACGAAACGCCAGAAGGCAGAAAAAGAAACCGTCGAGTTACTATAATGATTTTATCAAATGATCCTGATAAGGTAATAGAAATACCAATTGCTGAAACTACTAAATTTGAAGAATAAATATTAGAAATAGATTTAAATATAAGCTTGGCCTTTTGGGCCATACAAAGAAACATTTCCTGCAGCGCACTGTAATGCTGCAAAAGCACGTTGATTATATTTAAGCTGGGATGAAATAATTAAGCCATTAGAATGATTAAGTTGCTGAGCTGCTTTAGCGAGCTCCAATAGCTCATTCCATAAAACTTGAGCTTCCAATTGATCAGTATGTTGTTCTAGCAGCCAAGTATTCATGCTATCTTTCGCTACTGTAGATTCCTGATTTTGAGTGTATTCCTTGCGTTGATCATCTAGTTGAATCAATTTTTCGATTAGGCGTGATTTATCAGAAGCAAAGTTATCAAGTGCTTCAATTTTTCCGTGAATCAAAGCTTGTTCTTCTTTTCTAAGAATTTCTATAAATGCTTGTAAAGTATTTCTCTCAATTTCTAAGTCTGAAATGAAACTTGCTAAACACTTTGATGCAATCATTAAGCAGCACCTTTTTTAGATTGAATTAACTCTTTAACTGTTTCAAGTAGCCGATCCGCAACAACTTCTGGGTTAATTTTAAAATTGCCTTCGCTAATTGCTTGTTTGATTTCTTGAACCCTGGCAGTATTTGCGACAGAATTACTAGCAGAGCTACTGTCGATATTTTGTAGTTTTGCAGCATTAGGACTTAAATGCACACTATTTTCTTGAGCTGTACTAGGGCTTGGTGTGATATCAGTACGCCTTTTGCCGTCATTGACAGAGACGGCTGTCACTGACGGTAATGATTTGTCAATTTTCATTGTTCTTCCTTATAATAGATTTTGTTATGTTTTTTATCGACGTCTTTATCTATAACTTTAGCGTTAAAGATTATTTTATTAGTATCAACTTACTTAAGTTTTGGAAGAAAGTGATTTTCTATGCTGTTGCAGTAATAAACAAAAAATACTTATAGTAATTAGTATTTTAGACAGTATTGGAAATAGTAATCTTAAGTTAAGAAATACCTAATTCGCGAATGAAAGCTTCATTAATTAAGGATTGATGATGTAATTTATTGTTTTTGATTATTTCAAAGCGATTTGATTATCCACTTTTTTTACACCGTCCACGATCCAACTGTGCATATTGACACGAGTAATCTGATCATCATTATTGGCAGTGCCACTTAAAGTCACATTGCCATTGATCACTTTAATTTCGATGCTGCTGCCTAGAAGAACTGGATCTGATTGAACAGCACTGGTTATGCGCGCAAAAATGGTCGAGTCATCATAAGCAGGTGCTTCTGGTGGAGCAACCCAAGATTCATGAGTTTTTTCGGCATAGTTTTCGCATCCATTCAACCACATGACACTCATGAGCAGCGTCGTGATAGTACATAATTGATTCCGAGTTTTCATATATTTTTCCTAGTATGTTTTTAAATTATGCCAATAAATAGCACGACTTATGTGCTCTAATACTGTTTAAAGGATGCAATTACTTGTTTAATTTTGTTTTGAATCATAACCTCCGCAGGTAGGAATAGACAAGTCAATCATGTGCTTTTGTCCTGTTGATACCTATCTTCACTTGGGTTTTATTTGATTGTTTTTTTCAGCAAAAATTTAATTTGTTCACTGAATTTACTTGCTAGACAATCGAATTCATTCACGTTATCTGATTTCATACCGCGCAACCAAGTGAGTTGTCGTTTTGCTAGCTGGCGGGTGGCGGCAATTCCGCTGTCTTGTAGTTCTGAAATACTTATTTTATCATCCAGATATAGGCAAGCCTGACGGTATCCGACGCAGCGCATAGAAGGCGATTCGGTGCTGAGAGAAAACTGCTTGCGTATAGAATGAACTTCATCAACTAGCCCACATTTGAGCATGCTTTCAAAACGCTTTGCAATGTGCTGATGTAATTGGCTGCGTTCACTTGGAATCAGTGTGATGCTGATTTTGTCGTAGGGAAAGTGTGTTTGTTTGGGAATTTTTAGAATTTTTGACATTGGCTGTTGAGTCAAATAGCAAACTTCCAAAGCTCGCTGAATGCGCTGACTATCAGTGGATTTGATCCTTGCCGCACTTTCCGGATCCAATTCTGCAAGTTTTTGATGCATTGCTGGCCAACCCAACTCTTTTGCGCTATTTTCCAGCGCTAAGCGAAGATTCATGTCAGCTGGCGGCAACATTGAAAGACCGTCCTGTAACGCCCTGAAGTACAGCATAGTGCCACCTACAAGTAGCGGGATTTTATTGCGTTGAGTAACTTCATGCATGATATGTAGTGCATCATTACGAAATTGTGCTGCTGAGTAGTGCTGATCAGGATTGATTAGGTTAATTAAATGGTGAGGTGTATGTGCTAATGCAAGCTGATCAGGTTTGGCTGTGCCGATATCCATATGCCGATAAACCTGGGCAGAATCCACACTGATAATTTCAACCGGAAGATAGGCTGCAATGTCCAGAGCAATTTGACTTTTGCCGCTCGCGGTTGGACCCATCAAGAAAATAGCAGGGGGCAAACGAAGTGATTTTTGCAATTTGAGTATCAGGTGGTGATTGAAATTATAGAAGAAAGTAAATATCTGACTTGCAAAAAAGCTCAGCAGCCAACGGGAAGTCGCTTAAAAGTAATCATTAAATAGTCATTGGACAATCACCAAAACTCGGCTAAACTTTGACAAAGTCAATTTTTAGTAGGATCAAGCCATTGAAAATCTTCGCAGCCACAATGTTCCTTATCATATTATATAGTCTTGGATCAGCTCTGTATTATATGTACAAAGATAAAGGTCAATCGACGCGCATGGTCAAGTCACTCAGTATACGTGTTGGTTTGTCACTGTTTCTGTTTATTGTCATGATGATAACTTATCGGTTGAATATGCCATCCAGCTAAATAAGCTTTTTCTGGAATTTCTTGCTTAACTTTGCAACGATTAATCATCTTGAAAAAAGTGTTTAAAGATGTGGTGATTATTGGTGCGGGTGCCGCTGGCCTGATGTGTGCGATCGAAGCAGGTAAGCGGGGACGCGAAGTCATATTGGTGGATGCTGCGCACAAACTGGCAGAAAAAATCCGTATCTCCGGTGGTGGTCGCTGTAACTTCACTAATCGTTATGCCAGAGCTGAGAACTTTCTTTCCAGCAATCCACATTTTTGTCGTTCTGCATTGGCTTGTTTTACACCGCTTGATTTTATTGCGCTCGTTGAAAAGCATGGTATTCGTTATCATGAAAAAAAATTAGGGCAATTGTTCTGTGACGATAGTTCACAGCAAATCATCGATATGTTGCAAGATGAGTGCCAAACTGTGAACGTGGAATGGCAGATATCCTCGCAGGTCGAGCAGATTGAATATCTTCCGGGAAATGCAGGTGTTCAAAAAGCCGGTCACAAGTTTCTATTGACTACCGAGAGAAATATTCTGGAAACGACCTCATTAGTCATCGCTACTGGAGGGTTGTCCATTCCACAAATCGGTGCCAGTGCATTTGGTTATCAAGTAGCCAACCAGTTTAATATTCGTGTGACATCCTTGCGTCCAGCTCTGGTTGGTTTGACTTTTCCAACTGAGGATTTTGCAGACTTTAAAGATATTTCCGGTGTAGCAATTGATACCGAGGTCAGTTGCAGAGGGACATCTTTCCGCGAAAGCATCTTATTTACACATCGTGGATTAAGTGGTCCTGCCATCTTGCAGATTTCATCCCATTGGCAACCGGGAGAGTCCATTCATGTCAATTTGTTACCTCAGGAGGATATGCAGCAGATTTTATTGGCGCATAAACGTAGCGCTATGTTGTTACCCAATCTGTTGACTCATTATTTGCCGAAACGCTTTGTACAAGTTTGGTGCTCGAAAATGCTTGGCCAGTTATCTATCCCTGAAAGGCCCATGAATCAATATCGTGACAGTGAGTTACGGAAGATTGCATATGAGCTGCATAATTGGCAGATTACTCCAAGTGGTACAGTAGGTTATAAAAAAGCTGAAGTCACTCTGGGCGGAGTCGATACGCATGAACTTTCATCCAAAACAATGGAATCCAAGCGTATACCAGGTTTGTATTTTATCGGTGAAGTAGTTGACGTCACCGGTCAGCTGGGGGGGTTTAATTTTCAATGGGCTTGGTCATCAGGTTTTGCTGCGGGGCAGGTGGTTTGATTGTGTAAGATTCATGTTGTAAGTATTCAGTATTAATATGAAATTACAATATGTATTTGTAAAAATGATTTCTTTAGACAGTTATATTGGTTAGGATTTATTATGCTTTGTCCAAAATGTACAACAGAAAATACTACTCATGCGGCATTTTGCATCAATTGTCATGAGCATTTTGTCAACATGCCAGGAACTACTAGCGATAAGGGTCAACAGAGTAGTATAAAAATTGATCTAAGTGAAACGCCGGTACCCAATATTGAACGAGTAACTGAGGAAGCATCACGCCATTCTCGTATCTATGAAAAACCAGCGGTTTCACTGGGACTGAATATTGCGATTATCTTCGGGACGATCATTTTCCCTATCATAGGCATAGCCATGGGTTATACCTATATGAGAAAAGATCATCCAGATGCCAAGAGGGTTGGAAGAAATTGGCTAATGTTGGGAGTCATCATGTTCGTGACGACTATCCTATTAGTCAATCTTTCGAAGTAATGTGTTCACAGGATACAATCGATGAGCTCATGAAATATGAGTTAGAACATTGGTTTGTTGGTAGTTGTATTAAAGCGCTGTATTCCTGTAAGAATCTCGGATTTTGCAGATTCAACGCCATCCCAACCTTGAATTTTTACCCATTTTCCTTCTTCCAGGTCTTTATAGTGTGCAAAGAAGTGTGCGATTTGAGACCGAACTAGTTGGGGTAAATCTTCACAGGAGTTGATGTCTTGATATAGATTGCATAATTTGTTGATGGGCACGGCTAATAATTTGGCATCTTCCCCAGCCTCATCAGACATTCTAAGCATTCCGAGTGGCCTGCAGCGCACAACAACGCCGGTAATCAACGGTACGGGTGATATTACCAACACATCGACAGGGTCGCCATCATCGGACAGGGTATGCGGAATATAGCCATAGTTACAGGGGTAATGCATGCAAGTTGACATAAACCGATCAACAAACATGGCGCCGGTTTCTTTATCCACTTCATATTTGATGGGATCAGCATTCATTGGAATCTCAATGATGACGTTAAAGTCATTGGGAATATCAGATCCAGAGCCAACTCGATCAAGATTCATTTTATCTCCAAATATATAATAGGCAATGTAGTATAGCGGCAAGTATCAATTTAAATGAAATTGTAATATTCAAGTGTTCAAGAATAAGATTTAGTCAATGTGATTAATGTTGTGGTTGATGCGTTAATGGTATCGAAAATAATGGCAAAATTTCTTAGAGAGCTATTTGATCTGGATAATGAGTAGCTTATTGATTTGCATTGTCTGTCTTAAAAACCTTTTAGAAATTATATTCAATAAACTCGTATTTTAATGTCAATCAAGTCTAACAAGCTCTGAGGGATCTGTTCAGAGGACTGTAAATAAACAGTATAATCTGTGTGCAAATACCCTGATGGAGATTAAAAAATAATTTAAGACTGCTAAAATCAAAAGCTATTTCATGAGATAGTTTGATTAGATATTCTGCGGTGAAGAAGTTTGCCAGTGGTGCCCGGGGCCGGAATCGAACCGGCATGGGCGGTTTAAGCCCGAGGGATTTTAAGTCCCTTGTGTCTACCTATTTCACCACCCGGGCAATACAATATAAACTAATATCTTTATAGCCTGAAAATGTCAGATGGGCTGTCATTTTCAAGCTATATTATAACCTGAAAATGACATTTTTATATGAATTATTGTAAAGGTCGTATGCATTGCCGAAAAATAAAAATTAGGAGCGATGACTTGAGCAAGACAGAATAAACAGATCGATTGATTCTTTTGGTGTTTGTGAATTTGATAAAGATGAAATTTCGAAGCACTGCTTGATATTCGCTATTTTGTACAATAGCGATCGAAAGGGTATTTTAATGGTTACTTCCTGCTAGGATGATTCGCTATGATCACGCATATTGAGTATGGATCGGTAATGATAATGAAAGAATTCAGAAGAAATTATTATATTAAGAAATTGATCATCATGATCTGCGTAGCTACTTTCCTTGCGGCAACATTCAGCAATCTTGTGATCGCAAGCGATGAAAAAACTTCAACTGCTCAAGATCAGGAAAGTATCAAGATCACGATATATAACGATAATCTTGCATTAGTGAAGGATTCACGCAAGATTCTATTTGATCGGAATTTGAATAGATTGGCTTGGCGCGATGTGTCAGCTCAAATTCGACCGGAGACAGCGCTATTGCGTAATCTTACCAATCCTTCTCAATTTCGCTTGCTTGAACAGAATTTTGACTTTGATCTTCTTACGCCGACAAAATTGTTAGAAAAATACGCTGGTAAGGAAATTACTGTGATTCGCACCAATGCTGCGACCGGTGTTGAATCAAGTGAGACTGCTACGGTTCTCTCAACTAATGAAGGTGTGGTTCTGAAATTCAGTGATCGCATTGAGGCTGGCGTGCCAGGAAGGTTGGTGTTTCCAGGTGTTCCGGAAAATCTACGCGATAAACCCACTCTGCTGGTTTCACTGCTTAATCCATCCGAAGGTAAGCAAGATCTAGAGCTTTCCTACTTAACGCATGGATTGTCTTGGCACGCAGATTATGTTGCCTTATTGAATGAGGCTGACAGTTTGTTGGATCTCAATGGGTTTGTGACACTCAGCAATCAAAGTGGGATCGCTTACTATAATGCAGGATTGCAGTTGGTCGCCGGAGATGTTAATCGAGCTCAGCCTGAGCAGCGTAGCGCAAGAAAAATGATGGCGGTTGCGTCTGAAATGGCTGATGTATCGCAGATGAAGGAAGAAGCGTTGTTTGAATATCATCTGTATACATTGCAACATCCAACTACGCTATTAAATAAACAGACTAAACAAGTCGCACTTTTGTCCGCAACGAACATTCCACTTACTAAGGAATATTTGCTGCAGGGTGCTGATTACTATTATTCCGGTAGGCACGATACGATTAGCCAGAAGCAGAAAATCAGCGTATTTATCAATTTTCATAATAAAGGTGGCGGCTTAGGCATTCCGTTACCTAAGGGGATTATTCGTGTTTATAAAAAAGATTTGAATGGAAATAGTCAGTTTGTTGGTGAAGATCATATTGATCACATACCCAATAATGAACTGATACGTCTGAAGATGGGGAGTGCTTTTGATATTACTGCTGACAAAATGCAAACTGATTTCAAGCAGATTGCTGGCACCATGCGTCATGCTAGTATCTTTGAGACTGCTTATCAGATTACTTTGAAAAATGCCAAGAAGGAAGTGATTGCTGTAAAAGTTCGAGAGCCCATACCTGGTGACTGGGAGGTCATATCGGAATCTTTGTCGCACACCAAGCTGAGTGCAGGTTGGTTGGAATGGAAAGTGCCTGTTGCAGCGGAGAGTGAGACCAAGTTGACTTATCGTGTGCGGGTAAAGTATTAAGCATTTATGTGCAGAGCAAGGTTGCGAGGCAATCAATTTATGCTCGTGAGCATAGAAAGCTTCGAGTGTCGGGTGTTTTTTCTTGCAAGTGATATTTCATGGGAACTGGCACTTCGAGTGCGCTACAGCGATCAAGATTAATCAGCGCTTCCTTAGCGAATTCCATTTGGGATAAGGCATGTACTCCAATCGTGATCCTAATGTATGAATGCAATCTAAACCAATTTATCTACTGCGATTGGATGCCTTGCAAAATGTGGATATTTATGTAAAAACTCTCAATGATGATTCAGAGTTCATGCTTGAGCTATTTTATGAACTATGCTTGCAAAAAAGATTTGCTAACTTGATAGACTTGTAACTTGCTTCCCAGAAAAGAACTACACCAATTAAGCCAGTTAGATACGTCAATGTAATCATTTTCCGGTTCTTCATTGATGTTTCGTGCAAGTCTGAGTCGATTAATGCTGGTAATTGATTGGGTGAATTCTTTGGCCTAGGTGTCATTGTAGGAATTTGTTCAATTCCGATTGATCTGTCATTTGGACTAAAGAACTTTTTGTCTTATGATGTTATCAATGTCGAGTCTGTAAAATCTGTTAAAAATCCACTGTAATACATTGAGTTATTGAATGTATTGCCATCAATAGAAGATGGAAAAAATGGTTTTTCTTTTGTGATGATTTGTAGGAAATATTAACCTCATCATGTAAGATTATCATTGTGTATGTGCTAGCTGTCTGTTTTCTCAACTACAATTAAGAGATCTCTGCATAACTGTGTTTTTGAGCTTTTCTGTTCATTTCCATCATAATTAAATCAAATACTTACAGAGCTCGCGCATTCGATAAAGCCAGTTATGCAGAGGTCTCATTAATGTAATTGTATTAATTCAGATAACAATTTATGGATCATTTGGTTATGTAGCCTCGATGTTCACGTGAACAATCAATCTTTATTTTTAGAGAATCTTTATTATGCCCAATCCAATTTTTACTTTAACTTCCACCAATCCGTTTGGCTTGAGTGATGCGCGAACTGCAGCCAGTCCTACTTTTGTAGACATTGACGGTGATGGCGATTTAGACGCCTTATCGGGTAATGGCGATGGCGATACATTGTTTTTTAGAAATACTGGAACTGTGAATAGTCCCGTGTTTGCTGCCGCCATTTTTAATCCGTTTGGATTGACGGATGTGAGTTATTCTGCGAGTCCAAGCTTTGTAGACATCGATAACGATGGTGATTTAGATGCTTTCGTGGGTGAATTCAATGGCAGCATTTTTTTTTCCACAAATACGGGAACAGCGAGCAATCCATTATTTGCTGCCGCCACGCTTAATCCGTTTGGCTTGACTGATGTGGGTGATTTTGTTAGTCCGGTCTTTGTGGATATTGACAATGATGGTGATTTGGATGCTTTTGTGGGGGAATACAAAGGTAATACATCGTTTTTTAGAAATACAGGAACTGCAAGTAATCCGGTGTTTGCTGCTGCCAGCACTAATCCGTTTGGCTTGACTGATGTGGGTATTGCTGCTAGTCCCAGCTTTGTGGATATCGATGGCGATAGTGATTTAGATGCCTTGATAGGTAATAGTGCTGGCAACACCTTATTTTTTAGAAACAATGGGACAGTCGGTAATCCGGTGTTTGCTGCTGCCAGCACTAATCCGTTTGGTTTGAGTAAGGTGGGCTATTCTGCCAGTCCTGCTTTTGTGGACATCGATGCTGACGGTGATTTGGATGCTTTTGTGGGCGAATTCAGTGGCAATACGCGATATTTCGTAAACAACGGCCAATTATTAGTCAGCAAGCCAGGGAACGATGTTTTGACCGGCACACCTTCAAACAACGATACAGTAACGTACGCTTCAGCAACTGCACCAGTCGCAGTTTCCCTCGCGATAGGAGTTCAACAGAACACAGGAGGTGCAGGATTAGATACTCTGATTAACATAGAGAATTTGATAGGAAGCAGTTTCAATGATAATTTGAAAGGCAATACCAAAAATAATCGCTTAAATGGCGGAGTGGGAAACGATACACTTGATGGCGGCGCTGGCTCGGATAGCATGATAGGTGGATTGGGTAATGACAGTTTTGTTGTGAATGTTGCGGGCGATGTTATTACTGAGAATCTGAATGAGGGCACTGATACGGTTAATAGTAGTGTGACTTATACGTTGCTTGCCAATTTAGAGAATCTTACGTTAACGGGTGCATCCGCGATTAATGGCACAGGAAATAGTCTGGTTAATATTATTACTGGGAATGCAGCCAATAATCAGTTAAATGGAGGGGCAGGTAATGACACGATCAATGGGGGTATCGGTATTGATAGTTTAACGGGTGGAATAGGTAACGATATCTTCAGATTCACGACAACCGGTCATATCGATACAATCACTGACTATAATGTTGCCAATGATACTATCCAGCTTGAGAATGCAATATTTACCAAATTAACGATAACTGGCACTTTGGCAGCGGCCCAATTCAGGACTGGTGCGCAAGCGGCGGATAGCAATGACTTTATTGTATATAACAATATTACGGGGGCATTGTCTTACGATGTGGATGGTAATGGTGTCGGTACTATGGTGACTATTGCCATGATAGGTGCTGGTTTGAATATGACCAATGCCGATATTGTTGTAATTTAATCATGTAATCAGATATTTGTGATTCAGAGTTTAGAGAATTCTAAGTGACTCGATAAAAACCTAATGTACTTTAGAGTTGCTTAGGGAAACGCTGATTAATTGACTGTGCGAGCGAATCACTTCGTTGCGCGGTACTCGCTCCCTCGCCTATCATGTTGATATGTCTCGGTTGCTGCGTTCCGTGCGCCTCGTGCTTCATCTCGTTCGCCGAATTAATCAGCGTTTCCTTAGTCAGTATGCATTGTATGTATCGCATTTTCTTCACTTAATGTTCGTTCATCAAACGTCTTAAGCTTTTCGGAGCTGACATTAATCACCGAATATCTTCTTCTCTTAAACGAGGAGATATTATGAACTATGCAACTGGAGCATACAGGAACGAGTCTATCAAAGGGAGTGCTCGGCTTGGTCGGTATTTCATCATTGAGACCTCTGCATAACTGGTATTATCGAATGCGTGAGCTCTGTAAGCATTTGATTTAATTATGATGGAAATGAACAGAAAAGCTCAAAAACATAGTTATGCAGAGATCTCTCATTGATTAATTTGCCTGTTTGTTGCTAAATGTCAAGATTCTGGTTATCTGTTCCCGTATTCTATCAACGTGTCTTTTGTTCGATTAAACAATGGCCTGGAATCTCATGAGTACTGATTGATTGACTTGCAGGTCATCATTGATGACACACTCTGTGTCGGTTGACGATGATTTGGCTAATCCTGAAGCTTGCGGTTTGACGACAGATGGGAATTGTTATGTTATGGGTGATTATCAGTTTTTAAGGGTTACCGTGTATCATCATCAACCAATTGCATCAAATGCATCAAATGATATTAAAGCTGAGTGAGGAATGTCGTTCATCACATTAAATTTATAAATTGAGGGTAATAAAATGATAAATCAATTATTTAGTATAGTTTCTACTAATCCGTTCGGTTTGAGCGATGTAGGCACTTTGGCAGCGCCCAGTTTTGCAGATATCGACAATGATGGCGACTTGGACGCTTTTGTGGGCGAGGTATTTGGTAATACCTTTTTTTACGAAAATCTGGGTACTGCCGGTCATCCAACCTTTGCTGCGGCCATTATCAATCCATTTGGATTAACTAATGCAGGGTTTTATATCAATTCCACTTTTGCGGATATCGATGGTGATGCCGATTTAGATGTTTTTGTAGGTAATTCTGAAGGCAAGATCATTTTTTCTAGAAATACGGGGACTGCCAGTGCTCCGGTATTCGCTCCAGCCACTATTAATCCTTTTGGGTTAAGCGATGTGGGTTCTTATGCAGATCCAAGCTTGGTTGATATCGATGGCGACGCTGACTTGGACGCCTTCGTTAGTAATTCTGATGGCAATATACTATTTTTCAGAAATACGGGGACAGTCAGCGCGCCAGTTTTTGCCTCTGCGATTATGAATCCATTTGGGTTGAGTGATGCGGGGGGCATCTTTGCCAGCATTTCCTTGGTTGATACCGATGACGATGGAGACCTGGATGCATTCGTGGGAAATGTGGATGGTGATACGCTATATTTTCAAAATACAGGCACAGTGAATAATCCAATTTTCGCGACAGCAGAATTCAATCCATTTGGCCTAAATGACGTTGAAAGCAATGCCAATCCGACTTTTGCAGATATTGATAGTGATGGAGATTTGGATGCCTTCATTGGTGGGAGGCTTGGCAACATACTGTTTTTTACGAATGATTCTTCCGCAGTGTTTTTGCTGGGTACGGCAGGGCATGATGTTTTTACCGGTACAACGTCTATTCACGATACCGTTAGTTATCTTTCTGCCGACAATGCAGTCAATGTGTCGCTTACTATCACTATCAGGCAAGACACTGTTGGTGCCGGATTAGATACTTTAACCTATATTGAAAATTTGATTGGCAGTGATTTCGATGACAATCTAATCGGTAATTTTAAAGATAATGTCTTAAATGGTGAGGATGGTAACGACACACTCAATGGCAGGGATGGTGCGGATAACATGATTGGCGGATTGGGTAATGATACTTTCTTCGTTGATCATGTAGATGATGTCGTTCATGAATACGCAAATCAAGGTATTGATCAAGTCAGCAGCAGCATAACTTATACATTGCCAACTAATGTTGAAAATCTCACACTCACGGGTTTGCTGGCGATTAATGGCATAGGTAACGATCTGGCTAATAAATTAGTAGGCAATTCCGCTGCCAATCTATTAAATGGTGGTGATGGCAACGACACGCTTGACGGCAAAGCGGGTGCAGATACGATGACCGGTAGAATGGGATATGACAGTTATGTGGTTGATAACGTGGATGATAGTGTTGTCGAATACTCTAAAGAAGGTACCGATTCTATCAATAGTAGTGTCACTTACACATTGCCAGCTAATGTTGAGAATCTGACACTGATTGGTGGGGCAGCTATCAATGGTACTGGCAACGATATGGCTAACAATATTGTTGGAAATTCGGTTAACAATCAGTTGGATGGGGGAATAGGTAGTGATATTCTCAATGGCGGTGCTGGCAACGATATACTGACTGGTGGGGCTGGGTATGATGTGTTTCGGTTTACTGCAGGTGGCATTGCTGACACGATTACTGATTTTGATGTGGTCACGGATACCATTCAGCTTGAAAACTCGGTGTTTGCCGCCCTAACCACATCTGGGGTGCTAGCCGATGATCAATTCATAGTGGGAGCGAAAGCACTGGATGCAAATGATTTTATCGTATACAACAAAGTGACGGGTATCTTGTTGTATGATGCCGATGGCAATGGCGGCGGGGCCGCGGCGAGGATTGCAATAATTGGCGCTGATCTGAGCCTGACTAACGCGGATATTGTCGTGATATGAACGAGACAGGACGATTGCTTGAACTGTTGAATTACCTGGAGTTTGATAAATCCGGAAAAAACTTGTCCTTGCGTTTCTGTTCATCAAAGTAAAGCGGCTCATCAGGCTCAAGGCGATTTCCCAAGATCTGAATCTGCGCCCAGATGTCAGGGAATCCTCCCAATCTTTTGAAGCGACGAGCATTTTTCTTGAAATCTGTTTTGCTGCCTGAGTTGAAAAGTAGTTCGAATAATAATATCCACCCTGGTATATCCAATCGATAAACGGATAATTGTTTTTGTAGGAATTGTATAGCTGCTTCAGGCCCATGCTGCTGCGCAATCGATCGGGCTGTAACTGCCAATTGATCATATTCATTAGCCAAATGATCGGAAGGTTCGGTTGACGAATTTTCCTGGTGCGCAGCAAAATCATCAAAAGGATGGGAATCGGCAACTTCTGGGAACAAAGTGTTATCCGTTGATCGAAGGGATCTTTCCTTTATCTTGCGGTAGCTCCACAACATGGTGAGCACAATCAATGCTGTAAGTAATATCCCAATAACAAATACGGTATCGAAAGTGGGCTGATTTTCCGCCAATATAATGTTGTTCGCATCAGGCAGTATCGGATTGTCAGGTTGTTGACTGTCTGGTTGCGAGGGGAGGGAGTAATCGGTGACCGGTTCATGGAGCGCCTGAATTAAAGCTAAAAGTCTGGGATAAATATCATCGAAGCGCAATTCGAGAGATTCGATGCGTTTGATCAATATACTTAATTCATGTAGCTCATTCTCAGCTAACTGTTGCAATCTGATGAGCCACTGCCATTCGGATTGGTTGCTTGCCAGGTTCGAGGGGCTACTGTCTTCTGATGTTTCCGGTAATTGATTGTCAACTATGTTATCCGCTTTATCGGGCTTCTGTGCTTTTGATGGTGATCTTGAATAAGTATTGATGGTTCTTAAATCGGGGATGAAGATCGTTGTGCCGGTTGGTAGCGGTTGATAAACGCCATTAGGGAAAAGCTCAGGATTGGTGCGAATGACTGCTCGGATGAAATTGTCGTGGACCGTTGGTTGGTCAGGAAACATCATGCTTGCGATCTGGTGGATATTTTCACCGGGCAGTATCTGCCAAAGCATGCCAGAATTCGCTACATGTCTGTCGGGCGTCGATTCATGATGATTTGTGATGCTATCTTGCGCTGAGTCAGGAGCCGATGATTCATATGCAACTGAACTATCGATTAATAAAAAAGTAACAACAACTATGCTGAAGATGCGAAAGAATACGGTCATTTGTTTTGAGAGTAGTTTTCTATTTACAATAGGTTGCAATCTGTTTTTTTACGTCATCAATTTTTCTTTGCCGTGCATCATCGTCCAGGTAAGTGATCCCGCCAGCGCCATCAGGTACGGTTAGCCGAGGTGTGTCAGTATATATTTTAAGTCGGCCTTGAGCATCAATGCATTTCTTTTTGTTTTCCTCAGCCTTTGCTTGCTGATTAGCTTCGTTTTCTTTGGTTTGCTGCCGGCGCTTGTCAAACTCCAATCTTTCTTCAGTAAGATTCTTGGTTTTTCCCGTTTGACTATTTCCCGACATCGGCGCCGATTTGATATTTAATCCCTTGACATCCGTGGTTACATTCGGCGGGGGCGGTTGGTCGGTGTATTGCGTTTTGCCATTTTCATCCACCCATTTATAAATTTGAGCCTGTGCTGTTGCACTGAATAACAATATTAATCCTGTAAAAACAAAATTTTTCATCGAATGCTCCGCAGAATGAATGATTGGGGATTCATCGGTATCTCGTTTAGCCAATTTAAGGATTCATCCCATTACACCATAATAATCATAAATATGGTGAATTCTAAGTCGAATTAAGGCGAAATTTGCCATCGATTTAGCTATAATGTCGCTTTGCAAAGGATTGTTATCATGCAATTGATTCAAAAAGCACTCACCTTTGATGATGTTCTCCTCATTCCGGCTCATTCGACGGTTTTGCCCCGTGATGTCAGTCTGGCGACACAATTAACGCGCACTATTACACTCAATATCCCATTGGTTTCGGCGGCGATGGATACGGTGACCGAAGCTCCGTTGGCAATTGCCCTGGCTCAGGAAGGCGGTATTGGCATCATCCACAAAAATATGTCGATTGAGGCTCAAGCAGCTCATGTTGCTCAGGTTAAGCGTTTCGAAAGCGGTGTGGTGAAAGATCCTATCACTATTCATCCCAATATGACTGTGCGCGAAGTACTTGAGTTAATTCGTCGATACAAGATATCCGGATTGCCCGTTGTAGACGGTAAAAAAGTGGTCGGTATCGTGACTAACCGGGATCTGCGCTTTGAAACCAATCTCGATCAAGCGATCAAGCATATTATGACGCCTAAGAAGCGCTTGGTGACGGTCAAAGAAGATACGCCGCGCCAGGAAGTATTGGCGCTGCTGCACAAACACCGATTGGAACGTGTGCTGGTCGTCAATGAGCAATTTGAATTATGTGGTCTGATTACGGTTAAGGACATCATTAAAACCTCTGAATATCCATTGGCTAGCAAAGATGCGCAAGAAAGTTTGCGCGTTGGGGCGGCCATTGGGGTCGGTGAGGGCAGTGAAGAACGAGCGACCGCTCTGGTTGAGGCAGGCGTTGATGTCATTGTTGTCGACACTGCGCACGGCCATTCGCAAAGCGTTCTGGATCGTATTGCCTGGATAAAGAAACATCTTTCCTCGGTGCAGGTGATTGGTGGCAATGTGGCGACAGCTGCCGCTGCCAGAGCCATGGTGGATCATGGCGTCGATGCGGTGAAAATTGGTATCGGCCCGGGTTCCATTTGTACAACGCGCATAGTTGCGGGGGTTGGTATTCCGCAAATTACCGCCATCCACAACGTATCTGAAGCATTAAAGGGTAGCGGCGTGCCGACTATTGCCGATGGCGGCATCCGCTATTCGGGCGATATTGCCAAGGCACTAGCAGCCGGTGCTGATGTGGTGATGCTGGGTGGATTATTTGCCGGAACGGCTGAGGCACCTGGGGAAATTGAATTATTTCAAGGGCGCTCCTATAAAAGTTATCGTGGTATGGGCTCCCTGTCGGCCATGCAGCAAGGATCCAGCGATCGTTATTTCCAGGAAAAAGAACAGAAAAATAATGACAAACTGGTGCCCGAAGGTGTGGAGGGGCGCGTGCCTTTTAAAGGTAGCATTTCCGGGGTAATCCATCAATTGATGGGGGGTGTTCGTTCCAGTATGGGGTATCTGGGCTGCGGGACTATCGCTGAAATGCATGAAAAAGCTGAATTTGTTGAAATTACCTCAGCAGGTATTCGTGAATCTCACGTGCATGATGTGCAAATTACGAAAGAAGCTCCCAACTATCATGTCAAATAGGAACGGGTTGAAATGCATCAGAAAATTCTAATTCTGGATTTTGGTTCTCAATATACACAGCTGATTGCACGGCGAATTCGCGAGACGAATGTCTATTGTGAATTACATCCATATGATGTCAGTGCAGATTTTATCCAAGACTTTGCCCCCAAAGGCATCATTCTTTCAGGTGGTCCGGCTTCGGTGACTGAAGAGGAAACGCCGCGCGCTCCGCAAATCGTTTTTGAACTCAATATTCCAGTGTTGGGCATTTGTTATGGCATGCAAACGATGGCGGCTCAATTAGGCGGTGTCGTGGAAAATGCAATGGTGCGTGAGTTTGGTTATGCGGAAATACAGACGACATCCAATGGTGCGTTGTTTGAGGACATCAAAGATCGTACCAATGTAAGTGGAAACAACGTCCTGGATGTCTGGATGAGTCATGGTGACAAAGTGGTTGCTTTGCCATCCGGTTTCCAGATGATGGCGCATAATGCGGCCACACCAATTGTCGCGATGGCCGATGACCAGCGTCAATTTTATGGCATTCAGTTCCATCCTGAAGTGACTCACACCCTGCAGGGAAAAGCGATTCTTGATCGCTTTGTGCACGATATTTGCGGTATAGGTCATGACTGGAACATGCCAAATTATGTGGATGAAGCGATTGGCAAGATTCGCGCGACAGTCGGAAAGGATCAAGTGATTTTGGGACTGTCGGGAGGAGTCGACTCTTCTGTAGCGGCTGCGTTGATTCATCGCGCGATTGGTGATCAACTGACTTGCGTGTTTGTGGATAATGGATTACTGCGTGCAAATGAAGCCAAGCAAGTGATGGAAACATTTGCCAATAACCTGACTGTCAAAGTGATTCATATTGATGCTAGTCGCGATTTCTATCGGCATCTTCAGGGCATTACAGATCCGGAGACCAAACGCCGGGTTATCGGACGAGAATTTGTTGAGGTTTTTCAGCGTGAATCGGCAAAAATTAGTGATGCCAAATGGCTTGCGCAAGGCACCATTTATCCGGATGTGATCGAATCTGCGGGTGGGAAAACCAAAAAAGCGCATACGATCAAATCTCATCATAACGTGGGCGGTTTGCCTGACAGCATGCACCTGAAGTTGCTTGAGCCATTACGTGAATTGTTCAAGGATGAAGTGCGTGAACTAGGATTGGCGCTTGGTTTGCCGCGCGAAATGGTGTTTCGTCATCCGTTTCCTGGCCCAGGATTGGGGGTGCGCATCTTGGGTGAGGTAAAATATGAATATGCCGAATTACTTAGACAGGCCGATCAAATTTTCATCGAAGAATTGCAACGTTCCGGTTGGTATGAAAAGACTTCGCAAGCATTTGCGGTGTTTTTGCCTGTTAAATCCGTGGGGGTGATGGGTGATGGACGCACGTATGAATATGTCATCGCATTGAGAGCTGTGCAAACCCAGGATTTTATGACTGCTAATTGGGCAGAATTGCCGTATTCGTTATTAAGCAAAGTTTCCAATCGAATTATCAACGAAATTCGTGGCATTAATCGTGTGGTTTATGATATCTCTGGAAAACCTCCGGCAACGATTGAGTGGGAATGAGAATCTTAACGTAAATTATTGGTTTATGACGACTAAAGAGCTATATGAAAGTTTCGTGTGACCAGGCAAGCTTTTGTTTTATTTTATCATTTGATTTTATTTTTGCTCAAAAACCTACACAAGTTTGTTACTACTTGTGCGTCGTCAAAGCAATTTGGATATATGATTGCCTAAACAGTCGCAGATACACCATCCTGTTATCGGAAGACCTCGGCACAATTATTTTTTGAGCTTCTTCGCTCATTTCCGGTATATGCAATTTCCTTCATGATTCGAGAAGAAGTGAATGCTTATTTGGGATTACTCGAGTGAGCGGGTAATGGTTAGCTTTTGCAAGTTGGATAATTCAACCGATTTGATGCTTCTCTCAAAAAGTGTACGGTGTTTTGGGAGAAGCCTACCCTGAAAAGCAGGTATGATATTTTAAACAATGATTTGGAATTCCAAATGATGGGTTGTGATTGTTGTTCTATCCTGGAACATCATTTTAAACTTCAGCGTAATCTCAAGTAAGGTTGAATAATGTGATCGCACGCGATGCCAACATTGGCAGAGTTAACGAGCTCGATTTGATGAGATTTCTTGCTGCATTGGCAGTTGTTTTTCATCATTATTCACTGAATGGTTTTGCGGCGAATTTTCAAACAATTGCACCCTATCCATTGCTATCTTCTCTATTCAGATACGGTTATCTGGGCGTTGATTTATTTTTCATGATCAGTGGATTTGTCATTCTAATGACTGCTTCCAGTGGGAGCTTAAGGCATTTTGTGTTATCCAGGCTAGTGCGTCTTTATCCGGCTTTTTGGATATGCTGCACCATCACGTTTGTTGCCATTCTGACCATCGGATCACCGGATTACATAGCAACCTTCAGTCAATATCTGGTCAATATGTCGATGCTAAGCGGCTTCATGGATGTGGAGTCGATTGACAGTGCCTATTGGTCCTTGTTTGTGGAACTCAAGTTTTATGCGTTGGTGGCAATTGTGCTGCTATTGGGCAGAGTTCAGCAAATCGAATCATTATTTATTTTCTGGTTGGTGGCTACGGTTGCACTGGTCATTTATCCGATGTTTCATTTACGTTTTGTACTGCTGGATGATTATTCTGCCAATTTTATAGCCGGAGCAACATTTTTCTTTATCTGGTCCCGAGGAATGACCTGGGTTCGTGGTTTGGTAATAGTCGCAGCTTGGTTATGCGCCCTCTATCAATCGACGGTCGACGTACATGAGTTTGAGATTCGCATCAGGAATGATTTGAGTCCCTTTGTCATTGCCGCGATTGTCAGTGCATTTTTTGTCATCATGGGCATGGTCGCATGCAAGCAAACAGGTGTGATCGGGCGTGCAAACTGGCTATGGCTGGGTGCGATAACTTATCCTCTATACTTATTGCACCAAGGCCTTGGTTTTATGATTTATAACGTGGCCTATACCAAAATTAATGCGCACATTTTATTCTGGAGTCTTGTCATTGGCATGCTGCTGCTGGCATTCTTGATTCATATTGCAGTGGAAAGACCTGTGGCAAAATTAATGAAAAATACTTTGAATAAACTGGCGGACAAGCTGCAAAATCAGATCTATCGCAGAAAGCCCGCTGATGATTAGCGCTGGCCGGTAAAGTTACTCTGCTTGATCAGTATTTGGTCTTTTTTGGGGCAGATGCTTGTTAGCCTCCAATGCTAACAACAGTTTGAGCCCAAATTAAAAGAAAGGTGTTTCGGATGAAATTATTGATAAACCTCAATGGCGATTTAATGCCAATAGCCGTTTTTTGCCAGGTTTGTATCTAATGAATGAATTGCCGCCCGAAGTCATTTTATTGTTCTGGCTCATGGGAGTGAATGGGGCGCCTATTCTTCTGGCAAAATTCGCAGGTAATAGATTAAATTATCCCATCGATTGTAATCAGCTGTTTGTAGATGGTCGACCTGTTCTGGGCACATCAAAAACCTTTAGAGGTCTTGTTTCTGCACTATTGCTGTCAGTTGCTATCGGTAGTGTTTTTGCCGTCCCTCTGCAGATCAGTCTGCTATTTGGCATGCTATCTATGGCTGGTGATATGTTCTCAAGCTTCATCAAGCGGCGTTTAAGTTTGCCTCCCAGTTCAATGGCGCTGGGTCTTGATCAGATTCCGGAATCATTGTTTCCGCTGCTAGGGTGTCAGGATTTATTGGCGATCAGCAATGAGCAGATTTTCTGGATTGTATTGGCATTTCTGATTGGGGAACTGATTATTTCGCGTGTGCTATATCTGCTTAGAATTCGCAAAACACCTTATTGAGCTTTTAAAAGGTGGTGAATAGTCACTTCCGGCAAGCAGTTAAATCGGGCATTCACTATTGAGGTGCCTGCACCCACTGATGTGTAACCCTGCATTTGGTGATATCGCCATTTACCAGCACCCAAATAGCGCGGACAATTGGAATCCAATGTCACAGGAATACCACCGGGAAGACAAATTTGACCGCCGTGGGTATGACCACAAAACATGACGTCAAAATCGGCGTGCGCTGCCTGACGATAGATTTCCGGTGTATGGGAGAGTAACAGTGAGACTGCGTGTTCTGGGATGTCTCGCGCCGCTTTCTCAAGATTATCTACTCGGAAATAATGAGGATCATCAACGCCGGCCAGAAAAATCTTTGCATCGTCTTTTTCTAGGATCGCCACTTCATTCATCAGCATGATGATTCCCATGGATTCCAAAGCCGGCAACATACGTATCGAATCATGATTTCCTAGGACGCCATAGATGGGCTGTCTTAACATCGTAACGAGTCGCTGCATACCGGCAACTGCACTATCAATCTCGCCATGAGTTTGGGCGCGATAATCCCCGGTTAATACACAAATGTCGTAGTGTAAATTTGCTACAGCTTGAATTAGCGCATTTAGATTCCGATCATCCATATCGACGTGCAAATCGGTTAAATGCAGAATTCTGAAATCATGAAATTCGTCAGGTAAATGTGCGAGATGAATCGAATTTTTCTTTACCTGCAAGTTGCGTGCATTCCTTTGGCCACGTTCATACATGCCCACTAGCTGGATTGCAAGCCGAATCAATGCATGTGTCGAATACCAGTTTTCGGGATGGAAAAAATTTAATCCCTGACCCAATACACGGTGTCCATGGGCTGCTTCAATTCCAAGTCGTTGTCGGGCATGTATGCGGCCTAAACGAACTTCTAACTTTTGTTCTATTGTATCCATACTTTCCGGTTGTTTTCTGATGTGACTTTTAGAATTGAAGAGTATTCACTGAAAATTTATAGAGTGCAATCAATCGCACCATCTCGGATACATCGAGTACCTGACACATGAGCGCAATCGAGTGGCTTTGTCGCATCGATTCAATCAGATCGTATTTCACCGCGACCCCTTGGGTAATGGCAGTCGTTTTGCTGCTTCAACCAGAGTCAATCCGCTTTCTTTGAAAAACTTAACTGATTCCTTCCGAAATTCCTGACTATATTGGGTGTGCGGTAATTCCATCTTCTTCCTCCATTTCATGTCTTCATTTTATGAAACTTCGGATTCCTTGAGAATCAGCATACATCAGAATAACTGATTTGATTTTTCATCTCTTCCCTCTCTCAAATTATTTTATCTCCGGAAAATCCTGGGCGATTCAGTTTTGATCCTTTCGGGTCTATCTGAACCAGGCCCATCTTTTCAGTGTATTTCCTGAATGCGCTAACGTTTCCTCTTGAGTGTTTTTTGCGTGAAGGGTAAAAAAGAAGGTAAATTCAATGCTTTTTGCTGCTGATCGAACACAAATTTTGCCAATTTCGGATGACTTTCCGGTCAGATTGACAGTCAAACCCTCTTCCGATACATTCGGCTCTCATGAAAAAAGTCGTTTATTTCTCTTATGCCCTCTTCTGCATCCTGCTGAATGGCTGTGCCATCACGCCATCAATCTCCGTATTGGGGGCCTATTTTCCGGATTGGCTGTTCTGCATTGTTGGCGCCATCATTGCAACCAGTTTCATCCATTCGCTGCTGCGGGCTTACGGTCTGCTTGCTCACTTTGGGCCACGCTATTTGCCGCTGGCTTATGTATCCCTGACCAGCGCATTGGCGTTAGGTGGCTGGTTGATTTTCTTCAAGAACTGATTCGGAGTAATATCGATGACACAAGAAAAGGATTATAAAGGCGTGGTGGGCCGAAACATAACCCTTTTGCTGCTGCTGATTGCTATTGGTCTTGCCGTTTTCGTGATCTGGTGGATCGACACGGCACCGCGTACAAACGACGCCTATGCCTATGCCGACACCATTAGCGTTACCCCTGAAGTGAGCGGACGTATCGTTGAGTTGGCTGTCAAAGACAACGAATTCGTGAAGAAGGATGATGTTCTGTTTCGCATTGACTCGCGTTCTTATGCGGCGGCCCTTGCCAAAGCTGAGGCGAGTCTGGAAGCACTGAACAACGAAATCAAGCTGACGCAACGCTCAGTCAATTCGCAGAAGCTGGGCGCAGCCGCTGCCAACGCCAGCGTGGAACAGGCTCGCGCCGCAGCCGAGCAAACTGCCGATACACTTTCTCGTCTGGAGCCACTCCTGAGTAAGAACTTTATCTCAGTCGAGCAAGTCGATCAAGCGCGTACAGCCAAGCGCAGTGCTCGATCCCAGTTAAGTACTGCCGTACTTGAGGCGCAAAAGGCGACAGCCGGCATCAGTGGTGTCGACGCCCTGGTCGCCAAACGTGAAGTTGTCAAGGCGGAAATCGAACTGGCCCGGCTCAATCTGGAATACACCACAGTACAGGCGCCATTCGACGGTACTGTAATCAACCTCAAAACCTCTGTTGGTCAGTTCGCTGCCGCGGGCCATCCGATATTTACGCTGGCGAATACCGGCCGCTGGTATGTGGTGGCGAACTTTCGTGAAACCGACCTGGCTCACATCAAGCCGGGGCAAGCGGCGCAGGTCTATGTGCTGAGCGATCCTGGCAAGCGCTTTGCAGGTATCGTCGAATCCGTCGGCTACGGCGTTTTTCCGGATGATGGCGGTGGCGAAACCAGCGGCCTGCCCCGCGTGCCGCGCTCCATCAACTGGGTACGTGTCGCCCAGCGTTTTCCGGTGCGCATCCTCGTGGAGCAACCGGATCCGACTATTTTCCGGATTGGCGCTTCAGCCGTGGCGATCATGGGGGCTAACCGGTCCACCACAGGTCGCTGAGGTTGGCATTGTGAGAGCCCTGGCTATCGGTCGATCCGAACGACGCTGGATGCAGCAATGCAATTGAGTGCTGTCATCCGCAGCGAGTTGGCCCCGTTTCCTGGACGCGCGGCTGCGGTTTGGCGGAGCCTGTTAAGCAGTGCGCTGATCATCGTTATTTCAATGACTCTGCAGGTTCCTTTCCTGGCGCTTTCGCTGGTCATGGTGTTCTTTACGGCGCAGGAAAACACTGTGTTGACCAAGCTCTCGGGCATCATCATGGTGATCGGCGTCACTCTGGCCGTGGCGCTGGCGATGCTGCTCCTCAAGTTCACTATCGACTTTCCCTTGCTGCGTATTCTCGGAGCCTGCTTCATCGCCTTCTGCGGCATGTACTTCATGCGGATCAGCAAGCTCGGTCCTATCGGTTACCTCGTTACCCTGATCGTTATTTATGGGCAAAGCTTCCCCGATATTAACAGCGACCCCGAGATGGTCAGCCGCCTGTTACTATGGGCCTGGGTGGCTGCGGTCTATCCCATCGTGATAACCATCATCGTGAATTTTTTGCTGCTGCCAGCCAAGCCCGTACGTCTGCTGACGAACGAAATTCTTCGCCAACTGGACGGCGTCAATCGACAACTGGAAGCGCGCCGGTTTGGTCGCGAAATTCCCCGGCTTAGTCTCGATACGGTGCAGCGCGGCATTCTTGCACTGCACCGGCACCTGGCTTTTGCCGCCCAGGGTGATGCTGCTTACGGCCGGGACAAGGCTCGCCACCTGATGCGGATCGCCGCGGTTGATCGTCTGCATACAGCAGCGGCACACCTCTCTCAGCTTCCGGCCAGCCCCTTGTCTCCCGTTCAAAGCGAGTACCTGGCTGACCTGCATGCCTCATGCCGGACATTCGAGGCGGCAGTGGCGGCGGGAACGATCTTTGAACACACTTCGGAAGTTTTCGGCGACATACCTGTTACGACCCGTCTGGACGGACTCCTGCGCGAGATGATGCATGCGTTGCAGGCGGCAGCCGACGCCGATGTGTCGCCGCCGACAGAGTTGCCGAAAGCGAAGGCGGGAATGCTCGCGGCCGATGCGTTCAGTAATCCAGTCTACGGCCAGTTTGCACTGAAGACGGTGCTTGCAGCAATGATTTGCTACGTGTTCTATACGGCAGTGCAATGGTCAGGCATTCATACCGCATTGCTGACCTGCATCATCCTTGCGCTGCCAAGCGTGGGTGCTGCGGCACAGAAGGGATTGACCCGTGTTGTCGGCGTTGCTCTCGGTAGCGTTACCAGCTTGTTGGTCACGGTTTTTATCATGCCGCACCTGGACAGCATTGTTGGTTTGCTCGCCATAACTTTGCCGGTCATCGCGGCAGGATCATGGATCGCGGCCGGTTCACCACGGACAAACTATGCCGGCGTTCAACTGGCATTTACCTTTGCGTTGGCGCTGCTTGGCAGCTTTGGCCCGACCACCGACATTACCGAGATTCGTGACCGCATGATCGGCGTACTGGTCGGTGTCATCGTATATATGATCATTTCGGCAACGCTGTGGCCGGAGCGTGAGGGCAAGGCACTCAATACCACCCTGGCTCGGCTGCTGCGCAGTATCGCTGGGCTGGCCCTTGCCGGTCAGGATCTGACCGATCTTGGCGAGAAGCATCAGGCGGTCGACAAGGCCAGACTGCAAGGCTGGGAGCTGCTCAACCAGAACCGCGAACTGCAGGCTCGTGTCGCACTGGAACCCGGCTGGCAGAATGCCCATGATAGCGTTACCGATGATCTCACCACCTGGCTGGCTAAGGCTCAGGAAGCCCTATTCGCTATCAATTTCTTCCAGCTCTTGCTGCTTCACGCCGGTCCTCAACTGACTCCGGCAGCCTCCGAAGCCATTCGGAGCTTCTTGAGCGGTGCAGCTCGGCAGTTGGAAACCCTGGCCGAACGCGTCGAGAACGCATCCCCGGTGACCGAGAACGCGACCGTCGATGAACTGCTGACTCCGCCTTCAGCGCTGGATGCCCTAGCCAAGACACTAACTGGAGAAAGCCCTGAAGCAATGCCCAATTGGGAACTTCTTTCCGCTGCCCGCGCAGTTCACGAACGCATCGAGCAATTGAATCATCGACATTCCCAACTCTTTGAGCTGAACGTGAACGCGCAGTGAGCCTCCTCCGAAGCTTCGTCTGCCAAGGATGACTGAAGTGGCCCCCAAAAACTGTACAAGCAGTTAAGCTTTGACATTGTGCTAGAAGGAGCAATGAGATGAGTAAAAAACGCAAGCAATATTCAAGTGAATTCAAGGCAAAAGTAGTGTTGGCTGCGATACGTGGAGAGGAAACGGTACCGGAGTTGGCAGCGCGTCACGGTTTACATCCAACGCAAATCAACAGCTGGAAGCGACAATTAATTGAACAAGCAGCAGAAATATTTTCCAAAGATCAAAGTGCCGGAAAGGCAGAAACAAGCACTAGCGAGAAGGTGACTCCGATGCAATTTCCACCGAACTGGTGGTACGGGAAACCAGCCGCTCCACAGGACACGGGCAATGATCGATCACCTTGACCACCTGGTGCTGACCACGCACGACGCCGAGGCCTGCATCGATTTCTACACCCGCGTGCTGGGCATGCGGCTGGACCGCTTCATCGGTGGCACGCCACCCGTCGAGCGCCTGGCCTTCACCTTCGGAAACCAGAAGATCAACCTGCATGTGCGCGGCCGGGAATTCGAACCCAAGGCGCACCTGCCCGTGCCCGGCGCGCTCGATTTGTGCTTCATCGCCAGCCTGCCGCTGGAAGAGGTGATTACGCGCCTGAACACGGCAGCCTGGCCGATCATCGAAGGCCCGGTGCTGCGCACCGGCGCCACGGGCAAGATTCGCTCGGTGTACGTACGCGATCCGGACCTGAATCTGATCGAAATTTCACAGCCCTGCTGAACCGGCGGGTTGCGCGGGCGATGGCGCCGGGCCGGCGAACAGTTCCATTACCGCATTGCGCAACCAGCGGCGGCCCGCATCCCGGTACATGCAGCCGTGTCAGTACATGTGAATGGGCGTGGCCGGCAATGCCACCGACAGGAGCAGCGCGCGCAGGCCGAAGGGCTGCACCAAGGCCTGGGCCAGACGTTCAGGCACCGCGGCCACCAGATCGCTCCCGGCCAACAGATGCCCCAGGGTGACGAAGTGGGGCACGCGCAAGGCGACCTGAGATTAAAGTTGAAGACGCCTTATCGGGATGGCACGACCCACATCATCATGTCGCCACTGGAATTCATGCAACGGCTGGCTGCGCTGGTTCCTCGGCCAAGGCTCAACCTCATTCGTTTTCATGGTGTGCTTGCGCCGAACACCAAATTGCGCGCTGAGATTATTTCTGGCAGCAAGAAAAACAAAAGTAATGCATCCGATACGAATGACGATGTGCCGCCTTCTCCGGCTTCCGTGCGCATCTAGAGTACCTGCACAAATCTTTGATCCTTTCGAGCCAACCTGATCCCGTGCTCGCTCCTTTCAATCCTCTTCAATCCTCTTCATCACTGGGCTGACCTTTACCCCTGGGCGTCTTTCGCTTGAAGCGCCAAAATCTTTGACTTTTTTGTGCTAACTGAACTGGAATACAGTCGTTTTTCAATCGATTATCACCGTGTTTGACAATTGAACCAGCTTTCAATACATTCAAAACTTATGGAAAAGGTGGTTTATTTTTCCTATACCCTTTAAATTAATGTTGTTTGTCGTTGTTCTAAGTTTTGAATGTAACATTCTAAGTTCCCTTCTATTTTGTCGAAAACCATTGGCAAATAAAATGAAATGGATTGCATTGTCAATTCAGTTGTCAGCGGAAAACCGTGGTAATTATTCAAGTGTATTTTGATTGAATCAATTTCATCTTGTCCCAAATTTTCAAATGGGTCGTTGAAAATATAGTCATGAAATGAAGAAAGGTGAATAAATGCACAACCAAATTTGTAAACCGATTCTGTCCAACCGTTGAGTGTGTCGGCGAATTCAACCATTTGTTTATCTGTGACATTAGCGTTACTTCTAAGTTTCCATTTCTTTCCAGTCAAGGTCAGGTTTATTAAATGCTCACGTTCGTCAATTGTTTGGCTTAACAGGAAAATTACTCTTATCATTGAGTCGAGTTCTTGTCTTAAAACTGACATAACTTGTCCAGTCAGCCCAGTTCTTGAAAGTAAACCAATCGCTTGTTTGTTTTCTTTCGAACGTTGTCGAACTATTTTACAAAATTGTTCTGTGATGTCCATTTTAACCGCATCGCTTATGGAACTGCAGAGAAATAGTCATCATGTATTCAGATTGATGTATCACTTTGTATGGATTCCGAAATATTGTCATAAAGTATTTATGGAGCCATATAGAAGTGAGTTAAAAGGCATTATTGGCAAGATAGGGTATGACTACGATATAGAGATTGTGGAATTAGAGATTCCAGTGTGTAAATCGGTGTCAGGTCCAGAATAAAGAATTATCATTTTTTATCAAGTGGAAAGGAGTAATCATGAGGGATAGAGTTGATTGATATTAGCAAATGTTTTTTAAACGTTATTTGTCTGAGTGGATTGTTTAATCAAAGACTCAGCAGGAATACCAAGCTCTTGGTGTAGTTTCCAAATCATTTTAAGTGACAGAGAACGTTTGCGGTTTAATACTTCGTATACGCGGTTACTTTTTCCAATCATCGGTTCCAGGTCTTTTACTGTTAGGCCTTTCTGCTCCATTTCAAATTTAATGGCTTCAACAGGATCGGGTAGGTCAAGCGGGAAGTGTTTATGCTCGTAAGCCTCGATCAGTGTTACCAGAACATCCAGTTTTTCACCTTCTTGCGTGTTGAGTTCAGCTATCATTAGTGTTTCAACTTCCTTTAATGCCGCGCGGTAATCGGTGTCAGTTTTGATTGGTTTGATGTCCATAATCAGTTGTTTCCAGAATTAAATAGTTTGTGCATCAATTTGATCATATTGGGCATGGGTGCCTATGAAACGGATATACACTACGTTATAAGCATAGTTAATCCAGACCACCAGCCGGTATTTATTACCGGCAATATTGAATACGACTCTGCCGTCTTTGAGGATGCTGGCATTTTTGAAGTCTGCTTTTACCTCCGCAGTGGATGCCCACTCAGCCTTTAAAGCATGTCTATACCAGGCTAACGTAGGTTGAATTGCATCGGCATAAGATGGATTATTTTTCCAGAATGTTTTCAAAGTCGATAGAGCGATGATTCTCATGAGTGAAAGTTTAGTCCCATTATGGGACTTTGGCAACTATTTTGATGGAGGAATTCATTAGCCATAAATCTTTGTGATCTGCCCCCAATCTTTATGCCCATAAAGGGGGGAACTCCCTAAAAAAAAGAGAAAAATTTCACTTTCTACCAAAATGACGTGCAATCAGCGTCATTTGGAAATATTTCTCTGTCACTACAGCTAAATTCTCGCGGTTGTGCAGAGGTCTTTTGTTAGTGAATAATTCTCTATTGAGAATTATTCAAACTGATCACCGATAAGAAACTTTCTGGGAATAAAATGCTTGAGCGGCATCAGTCATATTCTGAATTCGTTTTGAGAATAATCACTATTCATAGTAGCGCCTAGAACACAATCCTCCATCGAAAGGTCGTATTAAATGCTTAAACCGAGCTTGGTTAAGGTATAATTCGCGATTTCTCCTATTGGATTGTTGGAGGCCTCTATGCCTATTTATGAATATCTTTGCAATTCATGTGGTGCCGAGAAAGAACACTTGCAAAAGATTAGTGATGTACCCATTGCGGCTTGTCCGGTTTGCGGGAGTAGTAATTATACAAAGCTGATATCTGCTGCAGGATTTCAATTAAAAGGCAGCGGTTGGTATGTGACTGACTTTAGGAATAACAAAGCAAAACAGACTGATACCAAATCGACCGCAACAGATAGTACAACAGATAGTACATCAGCTACACCGGTTGCTGCAGATGCGGTCGCGGTCGCCAGCAAAGAAAGTACTTCGACGCCTGCGGCAGATTAATGAAGTAACGAATATGCGATGAGATCGCCCCTTAGTCGTGATATGAGTAGCCATCTAACAAATGGCTATCACTCAGTTCCGATCTTCGTGATCAACACATAAAATCATAACCTTCACCACTCAAACTATTGAACAGAACTATGCGTACAAACTACTGTGGCGCCATTAATACGGAATATCTTGATAAAACAGTGACACTTTGTGGCTGGGTACACCGGCGCAGGGATCATGGCGGTGTCATATTTATTGATTTGCGTGACCGTGAAGGACTGGTTCAGATTGTATGCGATCCTGATAATGTGGAAACCTTTCAGACGGCAGAAAAAGTACGCAATGAGTTTGTGTTGGCCATTACCGGTAAAGTCAGAAAACGTCCTGAAGGCACGATCAATGCGGCTTTGTTCAGCGGCGAGATTGAGATTCTAGTGGCTAGCATCGAGGTATTAAATACTTCATTGACACCACCTTTCCTGATGGACGATGACAATATCAGCGAGGTGGTGCGACTGGAACATCGCTACCTGGATTTGCGTCGACCAGTGATGCAATCCAATCTGCGTTTGCGGCATCAGGTTGCAATGGCTGTGCGCATGTTCCTTGACCAACATGGATTTTTGGATATTGAAACACCGATGTTGACCAAGTCGACGCCTGAAGGCGCACGCGACTATCTGGTGCCTTCGCGAGTCAATGCAGGTCATTTCTTTGCACTGCCTCAATCTCCACAATTATTCAAGCAACTCTTGATGATAGCAGGGTTTGATCGCTACTATCAAATAACACGTTGTTTTCGTGATGAAGATTTGCGTGCTGACAGACAACCAGAGTTTACTCAGATAGATATTGAAACTTCTTTCCTGTCCGCCGATGAAATTATGTCATTGATGGAAGAGATGATCCGCGGTCTATTTAAGACTGTAAATAACGTAGATCTGCCCAATCCATTTCCTCGCTTGACCTATGCGGATGCTATGTTCAAGTATGGTTCTGATAAGCCCGATTTGCGCGTTCCGCTGGAATTTACTGAGCTGACTGACATCATGAAGGAAGTGCCTTTCAAGGTATTTCGTGAAGCAGCCGAGAAATCGAATGGTCGGGTAGCCGCTTTATGCGTACCTAGAGGAGGAGAGTTATCGCGCAAAGAGATTGATGAATATACGAATTTTGTGGCTATTTATGGCGCTAAAGGCTTGGCATATATCAAAGTCAATAACCTGGCTGGTGGTTTGGAAGGATTGCAATCACCAATCCTTAAATTCCTACCTGAGGAAATCATTAGCACCATTCTTGCACGAACAAATGCAAAGGATGGTGATTTGATATTCTTTGGCGCAGACAAAGCTAAAATCGTCAATGAATCCTTAGGTGCGTTACGCATCAAAATTGGTCATCAGCATGGTCATGCAGAATCCGGCTGGAAGCCATTATGGGTGGTTGATTTCCCCATGTTTGAGCGCGATGAAGAAGAAAATCGCTGGCAAGCCCTGCATCATCCGTTTACTTCTCCAGCCGATGGGCATGAAGATTTGCTGGAAACAGATCCCGGCAATGCAATTTCCAAAGCCTATGACATGGTTCTGAATGGCTCCGAAATTGGTGGCGGATCGGTGAGGATTCATCGCCAGGATATTCAATCCAAGGTATTCAGTGCTTTAAATATTTCGCAACAGGAAGCCCAAGAGAAATTTGGTTTTCTATTAGAGGCCTTGCAGTATGGCGCACCGCCTCATGGTGGAATTGCATTTGGTCTGGATCGTATTCTGACCATGATGACAGGCTCAGAATCGATTCGTGACGTAATTGCCTTCCCTAAAACGCAGCGTGCTCAGTGCTTGCTCACTCACGCTCCCAGCACGGTAGATGAGAAACAATTAAAAGAATTGAGTATTCGCTTGCGCCAAACTGAAATCAAGCCTGGTTAACCGATTATCAATTGTTCTAATGTACAAAGTACCGGTTTCTGTTCTGGTTGTCATTTATACGACGGATTTACAGGTTTTACTGCTGGAGCGAGCTGATCATCCGGGTTATTGGCAATCCGTGACAGGTAGTCAAAATCATGGAGAAATACTCCGACAGACGGCAATCCGCGAAGTGTTTGAGGAAACGGGTTTGGATGCAGAAAGCTACGTACTGAGTGATTGGCGGGTGCAAAATCAATATGAAATTTATCAAGAATGGCGATGGCGCTATGCGCCTGAAGTGACACATAATACTGAGCATGTTTTCGGATTGTGCCTACCGGAATTGAAGCCAGTAACCGTGGCGGCTAAGGAACATTTGGGATATCGGTGGCTGCCATGGCAGCAAGCAGCCGATATAGTATTTTCAGAAAGTAATGCAGAGGCTATTCGTATGTTGCCTACGCTGCTGACGGGATCGGAGTCATCGTGACTTAATGAATCTGAATCTACCAGGCTTTTTGCGGCATGAAAGAATTCCAGCAGAGGTTGCCTTGTCATAGCACGGAGCTGGTGCATTTTCGCAAGCGCATAGGCACGGAAGGCATTGAGCGGATTTTCCGAGTGAGTCATTGAATCACTATAATAGAAAATTAAAAGATGGTAGCGTTAGACGCATACGTATGAATGGCATTCAAGATAGATCAGCGAAGAACAACCGTGAAACAGAGCGTGGCAATCACAACGCGGTCGTTTGATCACAGCTAATTCAAGATATTAATTTGCGTACAGATAGCGGATTGCTTGATTCCAGCCCAATGGGAATCCATATCATTAAAGATGCGCTGAATTGATCCTCAGTAAGTGATACACTGGCTAACGAACACGTTAATTGAATACTATTTCGAATAGATTAGCTTCTGTATAAACTGAATATTCTTATATGAAAATTACTACTAGTGCTATAAAGTTAGAAATTAATTTTTCCTTCCTTGGTGCAGTTAGTATGATTCTAATCTTCTGGAGTAATGCATGCGATGCAAGTACACCAGTAGTAGATTCTGTGAAGTGGCATCCAGGGCACTACTATACGATTATGGGTTATGGTAAGGATAACCCTAAGTATATGACGCAAATATACAATGAGCTTAAGAAAACTCCGGTGCTGCGTGGTATCCAAGTCAGGTACTTATGGGCCGAACTGGAAAAAACAGAAGGTGTATATGATTTTACCTCTATTGATCGACAGCTTGGTGAGCTAGCTGCACAAGGTAAACGTCTTGTCATCCAAGTGCAGACCAAGTCATTTAATCCTGCCTGGAGACTTATACCTGATTACCTCAAAGCAACTAAATACGAGGGAGGACAATTTGCGTTTAGTACCTATGGTAAAAAAATCCACAAGGGATACAACATTAAGTTATGGAATCTCCAGGTTCGTGATCGATTAAGTGCTTTATTTCGTGCATTAGGAGAGCGCTACAATTCTCACCCCTATTTCGAAGGTATCGGCATGATAGAGACCGCTCTGGGGCAGCCAATAGATCCAGTATCGAGTATTCAAATAGATCAGTTTTACAATAATTTACTTGATGTGCATCGGCAGATGAGATCTCAATTTCCTAATACTATGACAATTCAAGAGGTAAATTACCCGCGTTCCATTCTTGAGTCATTTATATACAAACTTAAAGAGATGGGTACAGGATTAAGTAGTCCTGATATTTTTCTGGATGACTCTGGTTTGCATTCAAAGGGCACTGACTCAGTTCCTAAAGGTATCTATCATTACTATCCCAAACTCTCCGGTATTGTACCTTTGGCTCCTCAAGTAATGGCATCTAATTATGTTAATACTCGGCATGATAGTACCGGCCGAAGACCTACAATTCCTGAATTATTATCTTTTGCACAGAATAGATTGAAAGCTAATTATATCTTTTGGGCACGAAGTCCTGAGGATTTTCCCAAAGTATTGGAAATTTTAAGTCGACTTAGTTTGGTAAATGATCCATCTGGGGGCCTAGATTCGACTTGCCCTCAATCCTATCCATCCTGCGTTGATTAGTTAGATATTTAGTCTCTTGCTCAGTTGTGCAGAAGTCTTGTGTAAGCGTCCAACGGCACCATCTAACATCTTTTAGTGCGCTCAATTATCCTCAAATATTTTTTGAGAGTATCCCTCCAACCCCACCACCTACCCACATTCTTTCAACAATGCTTCAATAGCCTCTGGTGCGAACGGCAGCAATTCATCGATCCGGCTGTTAGGCCAGGTGGGGAGATTATCGAGGGTGTCGGCT
>JAGOKN010000125.1 GCA_017994575.1 Nitrosomonas sp. | reverse complement strand
GTTAGATATGCATGCACAAGATCAAATTTTTCCTGACGTAAAAACCGAACCAATCGAAAAAATGAAATAGGGCTAAACAGACGCGGAAAAGGAAAATTAACAATACGAACACCCGCCGCCTCCAATTGACTAACCAATGATGGCTCAGCATAATGACTGAGATTGACGACGGTCAGTTCGATCCCCAAAGGTTGAAATGATTGTGCCAAAAAGACTTGCATCTTCTGAGCGCCCCCAATCAATAGTGTGTCAAGAATTTGAACTATACGCATATTATCCTTTTTTCAAAGCACCACGTACTACTTGAATAACATCAGATACTAAATCGCGTTGAAAAAACCACAAACTTGCGACATAGGTTATTCCGCCAACGAGAATACTACCCACCAATTGAATCCATGACCCGGAAGCTGGATTTAGTGCCAAAAAGCCCATAACTACGCCCGCCATCAATAGACCTGACATGAGTGCAGGGAAAAAAGCCCTGCCCAGATCGCGTAAAGGCAACTCGAGCATTCGCGCAGCCACATACATATTTACGCTTGTACCTACCAGGGCAACTGAGGCATGCACCCAACTGACAGCTACAATGGATTGAGCCACAGCCACGGCCCACCAAAGTGATGGGAAAAGCAATGCCAAGCGGAACAATCCAGTCCAAGAGTTGATCTGAGGACGCCCCGATGCTTTATAAGCACTGCCCGCATTGTAAGACAAGGATAAGAGCATTGAATAAATGGCAATCCCTTGAATGGCAGGAACCGCCTCAATCCATTTATCGGTAAAAACTATTTCGGTAAATGGTCTCGCCACCAGAGCCAGACCCAGCCCGAGAGGTATAGTAATCAAGGATACATATCGGGTCGTCATGAAAAATCCCCGGGCCATGCCATTGGGAATTCCACGCATCTTTGAATAAATTGGAAATATTACAGAGCTAAGCGAACGGGCAAATTGAAGAACAACCAAATCTGGTAAACGGAACGCAAGCACGTACACTCCCAGAGCTTCCGCCCCTAGAAAACGTCCAACCAGAAGATAATCAAGATTAAGGAGCAAAATACTGACAACATCAGCTCCGACATATTTCACCCCATAATCAAGCAATAGTTTTAATGTTGTTTTTTCAAAAATAAAGGAAGGCCGCCAGGGAAGTGAGAAAAAGTAAACAATCGTGGCTACAACTTCACCACTAATCTGTCCAATGATCAAACTCCATGCGCCGAAACCAGCATAAGCAAGGCCTATTGAGATTAGGCCTTTAGTCATGGAACGCAAGAATTCCGGCAAAAAGGTTCGATTGAAAGAGAGTTTCTTGGCGAGTAAAGTAGAGTAGGTATCGCCAATCGCCATAATCGGAAATGACAGACTCAGGATTCGAATTACATCTGTAGCCCGTGGATCGCGAAAATAAATAGCAGCAATAGGCGCAACGAGCCAGGCCAGACCATAAATACCAAAACTGATGATCAGGTTGGCCCAGAAGGCGGTAGAGGAAGTCCGCTCTGATTCAGGATAGTATATAAGCGCCGGACGAACCCCCAATGTTGCTATAACTTCAAGAAAATTAATTGTGGTGATCGCAAAACCTACAACACCAAAATCATCCTTGGTAAGAAGGCGAGCCAGAATAGCAGTACTTATAAACAACAAGAGTTTGCTGCTAAAAAATATGAGATAACGTACGGCTGTACCTTGTACGGCAGCCCGCGTAAAATCAACGCTCTGTGTATTATCACTCATAATGCTTAACGCGATCCGCCCAATTCATTTTTCTCGCGAAAGCTAAAAAGAGCCACCGGGGCCGCACTCAAGGCTATCCCCACCAAGATCCAGTAGACATTGGAATATGCGCTATTCTTTACAACAGCCGCAATCATATATCCCGCAAAACCGGCGATCATTGCCATAGTGATATTTGATTGATCCTTCAAACCTGCCTGGAAAAATTTTTGTCTGGCAACTATTAAGCTGGCAAAAACAGCATAAATCAACAGAACAAATGATGCAGCTCCTATCAACCCCTGCTCTGAAAGCACCTCAAGGTATAAACTTGCGGGAGTACGGGGAACACGACGAACATCCAAACCAATCTGGCGGGAATAGTCTTGATATTGAACCTCAAAATTTCCCACACCAACTCCGAATAATGGATCACTTAAAAACATTCGCCAAGCGGCAATGTTTTCACTCAACCTTCCACGAAAAGACGAATCGTAAATTTGATTATCACTCTGTCCAGGTATGATATCCCGCAAGGTACCAATGTATTGAGTATAGTCAGCGGGTAGGAATTGGATCAAAGCCAATCCGACCACTGCTGTTATAAGAATAGGAAATAATCTAGGACGATTCTGCAGGAATAAAACCCCAATAGTGGCTATCAAGGTTAAAACACCGCCACGGGAATAAGTGAACACTATTGTCAAACTGCTGACAATAGCTGCCCAACCTGCAAAAATACGCAAAAGAGAGCGCTTTTCATGCCAAAGTCGCTCCAATGCCAAAGCAAAAATAACAACCATTACCTGAGAGTATGCGTTCGGGTTATCATACGGCCCTGTTACTCGGTTACGACTATCTTGACCAGACGTTTGAGACTCCCATCTTCCAAATCCAAAATAATCGTTATCATATGTACGGGTGATTGTTTGAAACACGCTGATCGAACCCATTAAGATACCGGCAATAACCAACGCCCAAACCGCCTTCCGAAAAGAGGCTGGCCGTTGGATCAACAATATAACGATCATACCGCCCAAAGCATCCTTAAAGAATCCGATAAAAGCAGCGCTGCTTATCTTAAAATCAGCGGCATTAACCATGGAGAGAAAAAGCGCAACAACATAAATCACCAGGACGGGAGTAATGCGCCCCCAATTTAATGGAATTTCCTGATAAAGCGCGATACGAAGAAGAATAATCGCCATTAAAAGCCCAGCCAATGGCTGGGCAATGGAGGGTGCGTCATAGAACTCAATAGCTACATTTGAAAACTGCGTAACTGTGATAAAAATAAAAAACGATAAACCATAATCAGGCTGAACAAACACAACTACAAAAAAAATTACTGCTGGGACGACCAGCAAAATCAATGCGCCAAATTGGCCGATTGCTATTGCAGCACCTGCCGAAAAAGCGATGGCAATAAGACCCAGAAACACAGAAATCTTATCCAATCCGCCATTGGTCATTGGTAAACTTCTCTCTTTAGTACGCGACTTAAAAATATTCATGTTATTTAACCATTAATAATATATTGACATTATTGTTGCACCACCGCATTAATGATTAAATGCTAAGAAATGCTTACAAAATAGGTTCCGACAGAGGACAAATGATCAAAAAGAAATCAATTTGAATCTTTATCGCTCCAAAACGGACTATTCATCTCCCACAAATATACGGGCCTTGTACTGCTGCGGCGAGCTTCATCAAGAGAGTCGGTAGCCTTGGCAAATAGCTCTTGAGACGAAATCCGGTTGCTATACACAACTCCGCCGATATGCGGGTCAAGATTTACATTCAAATCGAACTGGGGCAAATCCACCACATTTGACAGTGCCTGATAAATGCGGTCAAAAGTTTTCGAAGCAGCGTTGCCAGGCGTTTCCGGCAACAGAATACTAAAACTTATATCATCCCAACGCCCGATAATGTCATTGCCTCTCAATTCATTGCGCAACGTATCTGTTACCTTATTCAATAACTGCTGGAGGCCGGAAGGGGGTAAGGATTCGAGCAAATCACGCAGACCATTTATTTCAATCAGGCCCATTGAGAAGTTCTTGTCAGGATTCTCTGCAATCGATTCCTCAATGATACGGCGAAAATAACGGCTATTGTAGACCCCAGTCATGTTATCAATATTCAATCGCTGCTTGTAAACTTCGAAAGGAATTCGAATCTGTTCGCTCAATATCGCAAATAAGGAGCCAAAGACAATCCCCAATACCAACGCAAGGCCGGCATCACGGAGTGGTTGCGGAGTTAAAGGAATGATGGAGGGAGTAGCAGTGTCAAGGAAATTAATAGTAAGGATAAAATTGATGTTATTAGCAAATATGATCGTTTGCTGCCCGATTGCATTTGCCAAGTTTGCCACCAAATTCGGATCCGAACCTGTTACAGTTAGTTCAAGAACGCTCGAACTCGGCAGGGCCAAGGCTAGAACAGTGTAATCTTTAATGGAATCAGGATTGGCCTCCAAAAAATTCACTGCATCCAAAAGGATTTTATCGCTGTTCATTACTTCAACATATGTTGCCACAACAGACACGCGATCTAGTGTATTCAAACTATTGATCACTTCAGCGCTTGTCTTAAGAGAAGCACTCGGAATAATTATGAAGCGAGCAGTTGCGCTATATTGTGGGATGGTCAAATAAGATACTACTAATGATGATGCCACTGCCACCAGAGCAGCCAACAGGATGATCCACCATCCCTTCTGCAACATTCGAAGATAAAGTTTAATTTCCATTATGATTTCCTCTCAATTCCTCAAGCATATAGTGTAATAAGAATTTCGCAAGATAAAACACACGACAATATAAGAACTTATATAATTCACACCTTGCATTTATGCAAAGATTATACCTTGTTTTAATTATGAGAATAATTGCCATTCCCTTAAAAATAATTTAATGCGCCCCTCGTTGCTTAAAAACAGCGATTACAGTACGAAAAAGAATATTAATATCAAACCATAAGCCAGCTCTCTCAATATATGCTATATCCAAGCGTAAGCGATCATCGAACTCAAGCTGTGCGCGTCCGATGATCTGCCATAAGCCGGTCAAGCCAGGCATAACATCAAGCCTTTCGGTATGCCAAAGTTTATAGGTTTCCGATCCAAATGAAGTAGGACGGGGGCCAACCAAACTCATCTCACCTTTCAACACATTAATCAGCTGGGGCAATTCATCAAGGCTAGTTTTTCTTAGGATCTTTCCAACTTTTGTAATTCGCGGATCATTTGTAATTTTAAAATCCGGCCATTGCAGCTCGTTCAAATGCGCATATTTTTCCTTTAATGCTTCAGCATCTGGAACCATTGAACGAAATTTATACATACGGAAACGTTTACCTCCTATCCCGGTTCGCAATTGAGTGAAAATCGCCGGCGCTCCAGGGGAAGTTAGGGTAATAATTAACTGAAGAACCCCTATGACCGGCAACCAAAAAGGGGTACTCAAAACCACAAGGGTAAGATCCATGATTCGTTTGGCAAGCAGATAAGAGCGCCCAGTCAGGATGCGCTTCTTGGGGTCAAAACCATTAATCCAAGAGGATTGTTCAGGTGGCGTAAACGTGTTACTGGTCATTCACAACCTGATCTTTCATTTCAACAAGATTATCATGAGTGGATGATTGTTTTGAACGATCTCGTGCCATAAACAATAAATCTTCAAAGGTCAGTGCTTCATCGGGAAAAGAGGAAACGCCGTAATTTACATGGAGGCCGGTTCTCTCTTCGACAATATTGCAGACTCGTTCAGCCAAAAAAGAAGCGCTCTCAAAATTTGTCTCTGGACAAAGAACAACAAACCTTCCAACATGATCACGGAGAAGTAAATCAGTTTGACGAAGGGACTCTCCAACGACCTGCCCAATACGAGCATTAGAAAGGCGGGTAAGCACATCGCGCTGTAAACTCTTTAACATTTCGCGGATCATTTCTTCGTCTTTTGGGAAAGCATGAATAACGAACAAAGATAAAGGCCGATGATATCGCCTGCTTCGACTAAATTCGATTTTAATTTGTTCGGAAGCAGCATCCAACTCTACGGCGCGATGTGGGAACGTCCCTTGAGCAAGAATCTCCATCAAAGATTCAGAACCTTCAATCGAAACCGCCATTTGATATGAAAGCCAGACACCAACCTCTAATAGGACAATTTCAAGCACGATTACTTCCACAGCAATGGAAGCGGTATGAGAGCGATCAACGAGTTGCGGGAGTGCAAAATAAATAGCACCCCAAAAAATCATCGGCACAACAACGGGAACTTTATGCAAGGAGGGCACAAATACCATTACTGGCACAATGAAAATCGCGGTAAGGTAAAAATACGATGCGAAATTAATTATTGGCCGATCTGAGCGATCTAATTGCCCCAGAACCAAAACAATAAGTAAATAAAAAGCTATCCAAAATAATGACTTCTTTAAGTTTGTCATGTACACACCTTATCTTACAACACTTGTTTAATTCAATTATAATCTTAATAACGTCATTTAAAGAGTTTTGGATTTTAGCATAAAATTCCGACTAATTGCCTAATATAAATCCAACAAACAACTGAAGAGCCTGGGCATGCACCTAAATTTCCGGTCATGTTTATTGCGCCTAAGGAGCAAAAGCGGGATGATTGAAATCGTTGTACAC
>JAGOKN010000124.1 GCA_017994575.1 Nitrosomonas sp. | reverse complement strand
GCGGTCAGTATAGTGCCGCTTGGATTGGGACCCGTGGTATTGGATGATTCCAGGCCGCGAAAGACTCCCATTGCATAACCCAGGGTTCCGGGAACGAATCCTGGCTCTGCATTACCCCATAAAGTTACCCCATCGTCACGACCATAACGACCAGCGCCCCCATTGCCAAAACCGGTACTGAAATCCTGAGAAAAGAAGGGGGTTTTGAAAGCATCATGAGTTGCTTGGAAAAACGGACCACTTAATTCTCCTCGTTCTGTAGGTGCTAACATGCGACCACCCCAAACGTTGAAATAGCGGTTGTATTCGAATTTAGCAATGGCATCAAGAATGTTGTAAGACATTCTGGGATTTTCGCCTGATGCGGTATTGTTACAAAAAAAACAATCGGTATTGATTTCGAATTTTAGATATTGATTGATCTGGCCATTGAGGTAAAGACGGGCATTATCGTTACTGTAAGCACCCCCATGAAAATTTCCAGAATTTTGATTCTCTGTCCACAATCCGGTACCTCGATAACCTGCACCCAAACTAATCCATCTAGTCTCACTAGTCTGTACTCTGAGTTTATTGGAAATGGGTTTGACAGATAAATCTATTGCGGTGGCTTGGGATGCAGATAAGAACAAAGTGCCCATGAACAAAGCGATTAGAAAAATCTTTAGCCAATCATGAAATCTCTGTTCCTCGGTATACCATCCGACTGGGTTAGCGGTTATTGATATTAATCGGGAATTCCTGATATTGGTTTGCGAATTGATATTGCCTGTTTGCATGAGGCTACCCATCCTCTATATGGAGTTATCAAACTGAATGATTGCTAACAGCTATTAATAATTGGAACTGAACTGATTAATTTTATATCAGGATTCTAAAACGCAAGGTTTGTAATATCTTTATTGCATTTTGTATGAATGTAATCTGCTTAAAACATTAAGAGAAATTTGGGAATTAGCATTAAAGAATCTTTTGAATAGAGAAAACATAATACCCATGCGAAGGGGGGCTGTTTCCAAAAATCGTGGAAATCTATTTTAATGAAGGATTGATAGTTGATTCATTCATTATTTCTATAATGGATTTACCCTAATCACTAATTGTTTGTTAATAAGTGAAGAGGTAAACTGCTAGGCAATTTCTGCTTACATCTTTACCAGACACAGAAATTTTATTTTAAAACTGAATAAAAGGAGTTTTTCTAATGAGTAACGGTGTTAAATTATCTTTACTGTTTTTTATATTTTTCTTTTTGTCGTCGCAAGCAGTTGCTGCGGATAGCTATTTTAATAATTCGGCCGAGAAATTTGTCAGCGGTATTACTAATGCCGCTACAGGATGGGTAGAACTGCCCAAGAACGTCATTCTAACCAGTAAACAAGAAGGTCCGATTTATGGTGCCACCATTGGTTTAGGAATGGGCCTCATGCATACCGTAGGGCGTAGTGTGGTTGGTATTCTGGATGCGGCTACTTTCTTTATTCCTACAAAGCCATCGGTTAATCCTCCTTATATTTGGCAGGATTTTTCAAGAGAAACTTCCTACTAATCAGTTTTCTAAGACAATGATGTAAGTAGAGAGATTTTTAGAGGAATTAGAAACGCCGCACCTAAGTTAAAAGTGCGGCGTTTTTATTGCTTGGAAATGAAGATGATCAACGTAGGGTTTCGAGTGCTGCAATCCTTTCTTCCAACGGCGGGTGTGACATAAACAGACTTTTCAATCCTGAACCCATACCGCCGGAAATGCCAAATGCAGCCAATTGATCAGGCAAATGCGCTTGTTGACTATTTAATTGGAGACGTCGCAAAGCGGCAATCATTTTATTTCTCCCCGCAAGACTGGCGCCTCCAGCATCAGCACGAAACTCACGTTGACGACTAAACCACATGACAATGATGCTGGCCAACACTCCTAAAACAATCTCGGCAACAATATTGGTTATCCAGAATGCAGGGCCATGGCCTTCCTCTGTTTTGAATATCACACGATCTACGGTATGGCCAATGACACGCGATAGGAAAATGACAAATGTGTTCACTACACCTTGAATCAGTGCCAGTGTGACCATATCGCCATTGGCTACATGACTGACTTCATGAGCCAGAACCGCTTCAGCTTCATCTTGACTCATGGCGGCCAGTAAGCCTGTGCTGACTGCAACCAGGGCATTATTTTTAGACATGCCTGTAGCAAAAGCATTAATTTCTGGTGCATCATAAATAGCTACTTCAGGCATATCGATACCGGCCATTTTTGCTTGCCGCTGTACGGTGGTGACTAGCCAGTGTTCTTGCGCGTTACGGGGCATCTCAATGACTTGCGCACCGGTAAATCGCTTTGCTGTCCATTTTGACATGGCCAACGACATGAATGAGCCGCCAAATCCGAATACTGCAGCAAATAGCAGCAAGGAATTGATATTTAAACCAGCACCCTGCTCATCCAGGATTCTTTCGAATCCTAGCAATCGTAAGGTAATGCTCAATACGACGATAATAGCCAGATTGGTGGCTAAAAACAGAAGAATTCTTTTCATTCATTTACTCCGTGAAGTCAATTTAATCTTAAACAAAGTTATTTTTATATGAGATCTTTTTCATTAATTTCAAGAGAGATTCAATTTATAGCATTCTTGTTATGCCATCTATGTTTCTCAGCTTGTTTCAGAGAATGCTTATTCGCGAGAAATAAACAATGCATGTACTAATGCTACAACCAAACTTTAGGTAAAATTTTGCGCAGAGAGTTCAGATTAGTTTGGAATTTTTAGCGAGCAACAACTCAGCCGCTTGCATTCGTAACGTAATTTGGGGGCGAATTTTAGAGATGTATTAGTCTGTTGAATATTGAATGAACACACAATATTCAACAGAAAACACATGATTATTTATTTTTAACAATCTGAAATAATATTTCATCTTGCTTGGTCATACCTAAATCACTGCGCGCACGCTCTTCAATGGCTTCAAGACCTTGCTTTAAATCGCTGACTTCTGCTTCAAGCATATTGTTGCGATTCTGAAGATCAAGATTATTTTCACGTGCTGCGGTCACATCTTGTTCAACTTGCCAGACTTTTTTCCAACTTGCTTTGCCAAACCATAATGGATATTGCATTAAAGCAATCAGCAGCAATAGTGTAAAAGCCAGGAGTTTCATTATCTGAGTTGGTAAAATGCTCTCCGGCCCGCATAATTTGCTGAGTCTCCCAAATCTTCTTCAATACGTAATAATTGATTATATTTGGCAAGACGGTCGGAGCGGGACATTGACCCTGTTTTAATTTGTAAAGCATTGGTTGCTACGGCAATGTCTGCGATGGTGGTATCTTCAGTCTCGCCGGAACGATGCGAAATAACGGCGGTATAACCTGCGCATTTTGCCATTTCAATGGCTGAGAAAGTTTCTGTCAGTGTACCAATCTGATTAACTTTAATAAGTATGGAATTAGCAATGCCGCGCTTAATGCCTTCCTGCAAGATTTTTGCATTGGTGACAAATATATCATCCCCCACGAGTTGGATCGATTTGCCTAACTTGTTGGTCAATAATTCCCAGCCATCCCAGTCATGCTCGCTCATACCATCTTCGATACTGATGATCGGATATTTATCTACCCATGAAGCAAGATAATCGACAAATTGAGCAGAAGTCAGATGCATTCCATCAGAATCGAGATGGTACTTGCCTTCATGGAAAAACTCTGAACTGGCGCAGTCTAATCCTATAGCAACATCTCTGCCGGGTTGATAACCGGCCTGATCAATCGCTTCCACGATCAGTTGCAGAGCAGCTTCGTTATTTTCCAGATTGGGTGCAAATCCACCTTCATCACCTACCGTAGTAGGCATATTTTTTGCGTTAATGAGTTTCTTCAATGTGCTGAATACTTCGGCTCCACAACGAATGGCATCGCGGAAGCTTTGAATACCCAACGGGACAATCATAAACTCCTGCATGTTGATGTTATTGTTGGCGTGCGCGCCCCCATTGATCAGATTCATCAATGGAACAGGCATTGACATCAGACCTGCGCCGCCCAGATAACGATACAGGGGCAAACCGGATTCTTCCGCTGCTGCCTTCGCAACTGCTAGCGACACTGCTAAAGTGGCATTGGCGCCGAGTCTGGATTTGTTCGCAGTGCCATCAAGATCGATCAGTGCCTGGTCAATGAAGCTTTGATCGATGGCATCAAGTCCCATCAATGTCTCAGAAATTTCGGTATTGACGTTTTCAACCGCCTTGAGCACACCTTTGCCTGAGTAGCGTTGTACATCTCCATCTCTGAGTTCCACGGCTTCCTTGGTTCCGACGGATGCTCCGGAAGGAACAGAAGCGCGTCCCAACACGCCTGATTCCAGCAATACATCGGCTTCAATGGTTGGATTACCGCGAGAATCAAGAATTTCACGGGCGATGACATCTACTATTGCACTCATGCTACATTTTCCCTGTATTAAATATTTAATTAGCGTTACTACTGATCGTTGTGTTGCACTGCTTTAAATTTTTTATTTCCAATCTTCATTACTGCCATGCATTGAATCAAAAAAATTATGAATTATTGCTTACCGCATGTATCTTCTCACTTCCAGCAAGCTGGCGATTGTTAGAAAAACGAATGGCGGCTTGCACATAGGATTTAAAGAGTGGGTGACCTCCTCTGGGCGTGGAAGTAAACTCCGGATGAAACTGGCAGCCGAGAAACCATGGATGCTCAGTTTCAGGCAGTTCAATCATTTCACATAGTTCTTCTTCCATCGACAATCCACTAATGCACAATCCCGCTTTTTCTAATTTAGGAATATAGTCGCTGTTGACTTCATAGCGATGGCGATGACGCTCAATGATTTTATCTGTGCCATAGGTTTTCCAGGCTAACGAGCCTTTTTTCAGAAGGCATTCCTGCCCCCCCAGGCGCATACTGCCACCAATATCAGAATTTTCATTTCGTGTTTCAATTTGCCCATCACGAGTGCGCCATTCGGTGATTAATCCAATCACCGGATAGGGCGTACCTGGATTGAATTCTGTACTGTGAGCGCCTTTCATATTGGTTTTATTGCGCGCATATTCAATCACCGCCAATTGCATGCCCAAACAGATGCCCAGATATGGGATACGGTGCGTGCGCGCGAATTGGATGGCCATTACTTACCTTCCACGCCACGTTTGCCAAAACCACCGGGAACCAATATGGCATCCATTTGCGTGAGGCAATCAGTGCCTTGCTTTTCGATATTCTCAGAATCAATATAGGTGATATTAATCTGGCTGCTGGTGTGAATACCTGCGTGAATCAGTGCTTCGGACAGTGATTTATAGGATTCGGTTAAATCGACATATTTCCCAACGATGGCAATCCGGACGGTGAATTTTGGATGCTCTAGTGCATAAACCAGTTTTTTCCAGATACTTAAATCAGCTGGTTTGGCAAGAATATTTAATTTGTGGCAAATAATCTCATCCAGCATTTGCTCGTGCAGCAAAGCGGGGATTTTATAAATACTGTCCACATCGATGGCCGAAATGACGGCTTCTTCCTGTACGTTGGTGAAGAGAGCTATTTTCCGGCGTTCTTCCTTGGGCAGATCGCGATCTGAACGGCACAGCAATACATCAGGTTGAATACCGATTTCACGCAACTCTTTGACTGAGTGCTGAGTAGGCTTGGTTTTCAATTCACCAGCGGAACCAATGTAAGGCAGGAGTGTGAGGTGGATAAAGCAAGTGTCATGACGCGGATTTTGCACAGCCATTTGACGAATTGCTTCCAGAAAGGGGAGCGACTCAATATCACCGACAGTACCGCCAATTTCTATGATGGCAACTTGTGCATCGCCAACACCTGCCTGAATATATCGTTTGATTTCATCAGTAATATGCGGAATGACCTGTACCGTGCCGCCTAAATAATCGCCACGTCTTTCCTTGCGAATAACACTTTCGTAAATTTGACCCGTGGTGAAATTATTATGCTTGGACATGCGCGTGCTGATGAAACGCTCATAATGACCCAAATCAAGATCTGTTTCAGCGCCGTCTTCAGTGACAAATACCTCTCCATGCTGAAATGGACTCATCGTGCCTGGATCGACATTGATGTAAGGATCCAGCTTGAGCATGGTTACTGTGATACCACGTGTCTCAAGGAGTGCCGCCAGAGACGCAGCTGCTATTCCTTTACCCAAGGAGGACACGACACCACCTGTCACAAAAACATACTTGGTCATAGGTGATAGCTGTGACTGGAACGATCTATAAGAACAATGGGATAGTTTTTATATGGCATTTGAGTGGACGGTTTTATCCAGTGTTTAGTTAGCGAATTTCAGCAAGTAATCTATTCATCATGTGTTCGGCTTGATGGTGATACCCACTACCAAATAGATTCAAATGATTCAGTATATGATAGAGGT
>JAGOKN010000123.1 GCA_017994575.1 Nitrosomonas sp. | reverse complement strand
GATAAAATCGGATTGCCGCCGGCCAGCAACCAGTCAATCTTCAAAGTGTCATCGTTCCAGACAATGCAGCGCTCATGCTCGGGCGCCCAGTAATCAGTCGTATTGTATAAAAACTCGGCATGTTCGGAGAGCACCAAGAATCCATGCGCAAAACCTGCTGGAATCCATAACTGTTTCTTATTCTCCGCACTGAGCTTCTCTCCCACCCACTGCCCGAAAGTGGGCGATGAGCGTCGAATATCCACTGCCACATCCAATACTTCCCCCACTATCACACGCACCAGTTTTCCTTGCGGTTGCTTGATTTGATAATGCAAACCACGCAAAACATGCTGCATAGAACGAGAATGATTACTTTGTACGAAATTTACGGATTTACCAATGGCAGACTCGAATACCCGCTGATTAAAACTTTCGAAGAAAAAACCACGCGCATCAGCAAATATACGTGGTTCAAATAGAACAACTTCTGGAATAGCCAATGGAATGGAATTCATCGCAGACAAAACCTCTTATAGTTGGAGTTTCGATCAAAACTCACGCTTTAAAACTTGCAATAAGTACTGTCCGTAACCATTGTTCGCTAATGGCGCAGCGAGTCTTTCCAATTGCAATGCATCGATCCATCCTAGCCTGTAGGCGATTTCTTCCGGGCAAGCGATTTTCAATCCTTGTCGATGCTCAATCGTAGCCACAAACTGACTAGCGTCCAATAAAGATTCATGAGTTCCGGTATCCAACCATGCATAACCGCGCCCCATGATTTCGACATTCAACGTTGACTGTTCCAAATAGAGCCGATTCAAATCGGTAATTTCCAATTCATTTCGTACTGATGGTTTAAGGCTTTTTGCATAATCAACTACATGCTGATCGTAAAAATATAAACCGGTCACAGCATAGTGGGATTTCGGTTGTTTAGGCTTTTCTTCCAGATTAATCACGTAGCCTTGAGCATCAAATTCAACCACGCCGTAACGTTCCGGATCATGCACATGGTAAGCAAAAACACTGGCCCCTTGCGTACGCTGCATCGCGTTGCTCAGCAAATGATGAAAATCATGCCCGTGAAAAATGTTATCGCCTAAAACCAATGCTGAACAATCATCGCCAATAAATGACTCACCGATGATAAAGGCTTGCGCAAGACCATCAGGAGAGGGTTGCTCGGCATACGATATGTTCAATCCCCATTGTTGGCCATTGCCTAACAGCTCTTGATAGCTTCCGACATCGCGAGGTGTCGAGATAATCAGAATTTCCTGAATACCCGCCAACATCAACGTACTAAGCGGGTAATAAATCATAGGCTTATCAAACACAGGCAACAGTTGTTTGGAAACCGCTTTTGTCACCGGGTACAACCGTGTACCCGCCCCACCCGCCAGAACAATGCCTTTTCTGCGCGGGATAGTAGATGCTGAAGCGTCACTTGCAGTATAAAAAGTTTTTGATGTCGTCATAAATAAAATCCAGATGCTTAAAAGATCATTAAACTAACGAACTTTCATCTGGATCAATGCTTAAAATAGATGAGTGATTGTACTATAGATGTCTCACATTCCAGATAATTGCACGATGCAATAACTACCAAATGTTCATATAAAATGGCTGATTATGATCCATTCACAACTTTACCTGCGCTTGCTGGGAAAACTGTCCGCTCACTGGAAATTACTGCTACTCGCATTGTTCTCCATGCTGATCGTTGCGTTAACCATGGCGTCGCTTCCGCTACTCATTCAGCAAATTCTTGATCATACATTCATCCAAAAAGATCAATCTCTGATACAAATGACATCATTAGCAATTATTACGACATTCGTTGTGCGTAGTTCTGCCAGTTATCTCAGCATTTATGCGGTTGGTAAAGCAAGCAGTAAGGTAGGCATCGATTTACGCACTGATACTTTTAACAAGCTGCTAACACTGCCCATAAGTTATTACGACTATCTCAACAACAACGAGTTGGATACGCTGATATCGCGCATCAATCGGATAACACAAGTCACGATTCACCATATCCCGATTTTGATACAAGATATCTTGACTGTCATTGGATTAATCATCTGCATCCTTTATCTCAATCGAGAATTTGCATTATTACTACTGTTAGTATCGCCTCTGATCGTATTGATCATTCAAATGACACACGATCATTTGCATAAACTCAACCAAAAAAGCCAGTTGGCATCTCAGCAGTTAGTTGGTCAGTTATTACAGTCCATCAAACATAGTAGGGAAATCAGATTAGGTGGCGGGCAAATGCATGAGAGTCAACGCTTGGATAAGACTGCTGAGCCTATTTATCAAGCAGAGAGACAACAAACCATGATTAAAGCGACAGTCACTCCTCTAGGCCAGTTAATCATGGCATTGATACTGATTGCAATTCTTTACTTTATTACGCAGCAAACGCTTAATAATGTGCTGAGTTTAGATACCGTGGGCGCGCTTATTTCCGCCGTTTTACTGCTCATTATGCCGGTACAGCGCATCACAGGCACTCCTGCCCGGTTGCGACTCGATCAAACAAACCTAGCAGCCATTTTTTCTTTTCTTGATCAAGTTACCGCACAGGAATCAGGCATTCAAAGCATTCAGCCAATCAAAGGTAAATTGGCATTTGAAACAGTGTTTTTTTGCAATGATGCGCAGCATAACCCCATTCTGAATTCGATTACACTCACCATACAACCAGGCGAAGTGATCGCTTTTACAGACTACACTCCCACTGAAAAAAACATACTCATTGATCTGATCCTGCGCTTGCGGCAACCGACCCAGGGCAGCATCCTGCTGGATGATTGCCAGCTTAGTGATATTCAACTGGACAATCTCCACGCCAATATAGCGCTTGTTTCAGCAGATAACGCTGCTCTGGATGACAAGATTGCCGGCAATATTGCCTATGGCGCCCTGAAATGCGCCAATGAAGCAAGCATTACAGCCGCAGCGCAAGCTTCCCATGCGATCGAATTTATTCGCGAGATGCCTGATGGTTTACAAACCTCCATTGGTGGTCAAGGAGGCGCTGAGATCACGAGAAAACAGTGGCAACACATCGCCATTGCACGTGCACTACTAAAAAATTCACCGATACTTATTCTGGATGAAATACCTGCTGCGCATGAATTGGATTCTGACCATCAATTATCATCAGCCCTGGAATTGCTGATGCAAAACCGCACAGTGTTGATCTTTTGTCAGAAAATTCCACATTTGAGAAAAATAGATCGACAAGCTATTTTTAAGCATGGCCGTGTCACAGAAAATGCAAACGGCTCGTAGCTGATTCAGTAAGACAAATGAGTAATCAACTTTTTTGGGACTACTCGGATACCAGAGCGCATTGCTCATTTTTTATTCTATTTCCTTATTGGTGTATTCAGGTACCCACTGTGCCAGTTGACTCCGAACTTCGTGATCACTTAAGACAGTTACTTTACTTAGCCAATTAATCAAATCCGATAACCACTGCTCATCAACCTCGCGGGCTTGCGCAATGCGTAATTTCTGGTGCGGCGTCGGCAGGGTATTCTCACTGGCTGTCCACAGCTCTTCATGCAGCTTTTCTCCTGGCCGCAATCCAGTAAAAACAATCCGGATATCTTCCTCACCTAGTCCGGATAAATGAATCAAATCATTGGCCAGATCAACAATTCTGACCGGGTCCCCCATATCCAGCACAAATATTTCCCCACCACCTTTTGCTCCTCCCATCAATCCCGCTTGCAAAACCAATTGTGCCGCTTCTGGAATGGACATGAAATAGCGCGTCATTTCTGGATGAGTAACTGTTATCGGCCCTCCTTTTGCAATCTGCTCTCGGAATTTTGGAATCACACTGCCCGTACTTCCTAGCACATTGCCGAAACGTACCATCACAAAACAAGTGCGGCGGGGATGATTCGGGTCAGAAGACCGCCCATTCTTCGGCTGCGATTGCTGCAAAGCCTGGCACACCATTTCCGCCAAGCGCTTGCTTGCTCCCATGATACTGACAGGATTGACTGCCTTATCCGTTGAAATTAGAACAAATTTTTCCACTCCAAAATCAACTGCAACCTGAGCCAGTAAATAAGTACCCAAGACATTATTGAGCAAAGCCTGGCAACCATTCTCCTGTTCCATGAGCGGCACATGCTTATAAGCAGCAGCATGAAAAACGACCGAAGGTTGGAACTGAGTAAATAATTGCACCATGCGCGCATGGTCTTTGATATCGCCTATCACAAACGACATACTGATTTTTGGAAAACGGGGCAGGAATTCCTCTTGAATGGTATATAGTGCAAATTCATTCAACTCAAGAAAAACAATACGATCAGGTTCAAAGGCTATCAACTGTCGACACAACTCTGAACCAATCGAACCACCGGCGCCGGTTACCAGAATCACTTTCCCTGTTAACAAGCCATGCAAACCATCATCATCCAGAACAACGGGATCTCTGCCCAGCAGATCATCCAATTGAATCTCTCGAATCTGTGACACCGTCATTTTACCGCTGATCAGATCTACATAAGAAGGCACGGTCATTGCTTTTACACCAATCTCCGAGCACATTTCCAAGGCCTGGCGGTGTATTCGATGCGAATCGGAAGGAACAGCAATAATGACATGCTCCACATTCAACTTGTGCACCCATTGCGGCAATTCATTGATTGTCCCCAGTACGCGCACCCCTTGCAGGCGCGTTCCCAATTTTCTTGGATCATCGTCCAACATGCCGACAACATGCCAATCACGGCTGCCTGCCAAGACTTTGACCAGATTCACCGCCGTACTGCCTGCACCAAGGACCAAAACCAGCTTAGCTTCATAGCTTTCCAGGCTATAGAGTCGACGCTCCTTCCATGCGCGATAAATTAAGCGACTGCCTCCCATAATCAATAGCAGCAGCAATGGTGCCAGCAGAATGACTGCTCCGGGAATATTGGCTAATCGATCCATGAACCACAATAACTGCAACACTGCCGAGGTTCCTAGCAGCACCGCCACAAAGATTCTTTTTAAATCCGGCAGACTGGCATAACGCCACAACCCTCTATAAAGTCCCATCCATAAGAATATACTCGCCTGGATAAACACAATCCAAGGAAGAATCTCCTGCGCAATCGCCAACGAGGCAGAAGGAATTTCAAAATTAAAGCGAAATAAATAAGCCAACCACCAAGCAACAGCAACGGCAACAAAATCATGAATGACGGCAATGAGTGTGCGAATTCCGAATTTGCTTGCGAACATGTTATCCCCGACCGGAATAATATTTCTGATTCCAATCAGAAATAATCATTAATATCAGATAAATACCCACCCAAACCATTAGCACCCAGTGCTGCATGGTGATATCTTGCTGACCTGCCCAGACAGCGCTTCCGCCCACCAGGAGCATCAAACCATAACTCGCCAATGCAGTATTCCGATGACCAAAACCACTTTGCACAATACGTTGATAATAATGCTCGCGATGCGCCTGCCAAATGACTTCCCTGCGCAGCAGACGTTTAACAAGCGTCGCCGTCGCATCCACAATGAAAGGCGAAAACACCAAGAGCGGCAGCCATATCGACCATACATTATTTATCCATCCCAACATTCCCAATGCAGCTGCGAGGAACCCTAGCGGAATAGCGCCGACATCGCCCATAAAAATGCGCGCCGGGGAAAAATTATGTAACAAGAAGCCCATTGCTGCGGCGGCAATTGAGAGATTGATGCTGGCAAAATCAAAATCGCCTGCTAACAAAGCAGACAAACCATAATATCCGAATCCAATTACCGCCATTCCACCGGCCAGACCATCCGCACCATCCATGAAGTTGTATAGATTAGACATCCAGATCATAGCAATCGTCGCGCACAACACGATCATCCAACCATAATCCAGCAACAGAAATGTCGCAAACCCAACTGCAACGATACTTTGTATCAGCAAGCGGCACCAAATCGGCACGCGCCCAATATCATCCATAAGCGATATGGCCGCTAACAAACCCGCTCCGGCCCATACCGAAATAGGCATAGTCACCGAAAAGCATAACCATGCGATCATCACGCCAAAGAATAAACCTAAACCACCAATGCGAGGCACTGGTACTGTATGCAGCGAACGTGTATTAGGGTGATCCAATGCCCAATCGGCTTTTCTCTTTATCAACCATGCAATTGAGAAAAACGAAATAACAAACGATAGGAGCGGTGCCGCTATCGTTGATAGGGGAAAATCCAAAACCATAGCGACCGGATTATCCGTTATAAGTCATTAAAAAAGCATGTGCCACTTCCTCATCTATTCGACAAGAAAGTGGCAAGGAATGGTTAAATGGCTACTAGCCCCTAGAAGTATAATCTCAAAACATAGGATTAGCGGCATAACTCCTATGAGCGGCGGCGGCTGCACCACCACTTTCAACTTTCATTCCCATATCAGACAAAATTTTCTCCAGTGCATTGAGACAAAATATTACATTCTCTACCCGGCTGGATGTACCCATCAAACCAAAACGCCAAACTTTACCGGCAAAATCACCCAAACCGGCACCAATTTCAAGACTGTATTCATCCAACAAACGGCGGCGCACTTCTTTTTCATCCACGCCAGCAGGTACGAAAACGGAGTTTAGTTGTGGTAAGCGATGCTGCTCTGCAACCACATAATTCATACCCAGCGTAGCAAAACCGGCCTTTAACGCTTCATAATTGT
>JAGOKN010000037.1 GCA_017994575.1 Nitrosomonas sp. | reverse complement strand
CTGAAGCAAGGTTAGCCATATTCACCTGGATCGAGTCATGGTACAACCCAACTCGTAGGCATTCCGGGCTGGGATACTTATCACCAAACAATTTTGAGAGAAAACTGAATGAGAAAAATAAAATCGCAGATAAACTGCAATCCGCTTTCACAGGTCGAGACTCACTCGACTCCATGAAAAAATGTCCGTCAAATTGGGACAACTCCAACTCCATACCGTCAATTGCCCGATGACGCGATGCAAATCATCCTTAGTGCTTGTTTCTGCCTTTCCAGCACTTTGATCTTTGGAAAATACTCCCGCTGCTTGTTCAATTAATTGTCGCTTCCAGCTGTTGATTTGCGTTGGATGTAAACCGTGACGCGCTGCCAACTCCGGTACCGTTTCCTCTCCACGTATCGCAGCCAACGCTACTTCTGCTTTGAATTCACTTGAATATTGCTCGCGTTTCTTACTCATCTCATTGCTCCTTCTAGCACAATGTCAGAGCTTAACTGCTTGTACAGTTTTTGGGGGCCACTTCAGTCTACGGCGGTCTTCATGTTGTCGTAAATGCCACGTTTCGGTATGCCGCCAAAAGCAGTGAATGCTCGGGTATGCGCATCAAACAGCATCTCGTGACTTTGTGACGGATAACCCGACAACATGAAAGCACGGCTGGCACATAGCTTGGTATGTGCAGCCAACACTTTACGGTGAATACCGCCGAGCACCAGCCATTCTTCGCTCCAGTCAAACTGGAATGCTTCACCCAGTGCAAACTTCAGCGGCACATACGCCGCTTTACTCTGACTTCCTTGATTGCGCCAGTTACGAACAAAGTCACATACAATCGTATAGCCACCTGTATAACCCTCGTTCAATATCTCTTTGAACAACATCAACGCCGTGCGCCGGTCCTTCTTCGGACGACGCGCATCCGCTTCCAGTGCCAGCAACAACCTGGATTCAAACGCTGTCAGTTTGCCAGGCTTCTTCGCTCTTTGATATTTAACAGTGCTATCGCCGGGTGCTCTCAACCACTTCTTTATCGTGTTCCGTGACAAACTCGTGCGTCGTTGAATCTCATTAATCGACAGATGTTCACGGTAAAACATCCGCCGTATCTTTGCATACATAACCATGGTAATCACCTCTTAAATTCTCCTGCCTAAAATTGAGGCAGAATACGTGAATTACCTGGTCAATTTTCAACCGTTACAACTAGCCTTTTCTGGTCAATTTTCGACCGGTGTCAACATGTAAGACACTTTCGGAGCATTGCGATGCTTCCTCTGAGTATGTATCTCGCTTTCCTCACTGTAAATTAAATTAAAGAAAATTCTTCTTAAGAAATAGAGTGATAGTATCATTGGCACCAGAAGTGGTACTTACATGAGTCGCATCAGAAAACATATCTGCCTCCCAATCTGGAAATATAAGATTCATGTCAACATAATTGATGCCTGTTATGTTTATAGTATGTCTAAATTCTTCGATAGTTTTAGGGTTAAGCCTATTTCTCAGTTCTTTATAAATAGGTGCCGTATAAGTATGTAACGTAATACCCCTAATGTCACAGGCAATTTTTAATCTTTTTAGGTATGAATGAAAATTTGAGCCGATAGATGAAGTAAAAGGAATATATTCATTAAATCTTTCTTTTGTGCTTACAATCATGTTTGATTGATGTTTCTCTGGACTAATCTGTGAAATAGATTCTTCTATCTGTTCAGTAGAATTTTTTTTACATCTAGTTCTAACTATAGATGAAGACAGACATAAAATATCTTCTTTAATTATGGTGCTGGTTAGTGAACGACCACGAACCATGGGCAGTGATGACCAAAAAACATTTAATGGATTTGATGAAAAATGTTTGTCATAACTTGAGGAGTCAGCGTTGACAGGTATTGCATAGTTATATCCAAGTCCAATCAAAACTTTATCAATTGGAGTTTTCTCAGGTAGATTCTCAATGATATTGACAATTTCAATTAATGTCATGCCAAATACGGTGAATCTAAGAATATTTGCATCTTTCACAGAACTATTAAATGATGCATTAACGTACGAATTTCCTATTACCAGTAGTAAGTTATCTGATGAGTTATTTTTAGTAGCTCGACGCAAAACTTCATAGTTACCATCAATTCTTTGCATTTTAGATTGATATACGTTGCTTTGAGATATGTAAATGTTTAGCAAAACGACTAATAATAAGGTGATGCTTGAATAAATCAGTATCAGTATATAAGTTTTATTAGTAATCATTAAAATTGGAAATAAATAAAAGCACCAGTATCTGTCGGTGAAAATACAATTAGATTGGCAAGCAGAAACCAAGAAAAGATCCAACGAGTAAGTATTGGTATATTTGACGTAAAAGTATCAATATCTTTATCTTTAATCAAATATTCTGTAATAAACAACAAACATAGGAAATACAAGGATAATATAAATTCTGTGTTATTCATTCCAACAATAATACTGGGAGAAGAAGCGCTAGTACTCAAATAATCGAGTCCTGGGATAAGCGATATGATATTTAGCAGAACTGTATAAGCATCTTCTAATGAATTTGCTCTGAAAAATATCCACGCAAGCGTTACAAATGTTATCGTCCAAATTAGACCCGAAAGTTTGTATAGTCTTGAGGAATTAAGTAATTTCTGGTTATGTATTTTTGTATGTGGATCGAGAAAATAACCCAGTGCGTGTATTAATCCCCAAATAATGAATGTATACGCAGCGCCATGCCATAATCCACTTAGAAGAAAAGTTATTAATATATTTCGCTTAAGTATAAAGCTACTCTCCCTTGAACCGCCAAGTGGAATATAAACATAATCTCTGAACCATGTAGATAAGGATATATGCCATCTTTGCCAGAACTCGCGAATAGAGGATGAGAAATAAGGTGTTTTAAAATTTACCATAAGTTCAAAACCAAGAGTCTTACCCAAACCTCTAGCTATATCTGAATAGCCTGAGAAATCGCAATAAATTTGAATCGCGAAGAACAAAGTAGCTACGAGGCACTGTCCAGCAGTAAAGCTGGAAGGATCTGCGTACACTATATCAACATAAACAGCAAGCCTATCAGCAATAAGTGTTTTTTTGACTAGCCCCCATAATATGAGGTACAGACCATTGCGAAATTGGACAAAGTTAAAAATCCTTCTACTTTCAAATTGTGGTAACAGAGCTTTTGCTCTTTCAATAGGCCCAGCCATTAATTGGGGAAAGAATGCAACAAAGGCTGCAAAACTCAGGAAATCGCTAGTTGGTGTCAGGTTCTTTTTATAAATGTCAATTGTGTATGATAACGTTTGGAATGTATAGAAACTAATCCCGACAGGAAGTATGATGCTAATAGTCGTGAAGTTGGTATGAATACCGATAATTGACATTAAATCAATAAAACTTGATACAAAAAAACCATAATACTTGAATATACCCAGTATACCCAAGTTAACGATTATCGATAATGCGAGGAAGCGCTTTCTTATTTTATCATTGGAGCTACTATGGATTTTCTGTCCACAATAATAATCAAAAACTGTACTAATGAGTATTAATGATAAAAAACGCCAATCCCAGGAACCATAAAAAATATAGCTACCAATTAGTATAAGCGCATTTCTTGCAGGAATATTTCTATGAATAGCCCAGTAAGCAGGAAAAAATACCACATAAAAGGCTAAAAAAGCTGATGAATTAAATAGCATGATTTAAAAAATTTAATTTGCAGTATATAGAGATCTTTGCACGATTACAATCAGAATTTATGGACTAGGTGATACAATTACTTTTTAAATCAATGTTATTGATGAGCTGGATATGAATTTTTCAGACTATGATGCAACCCGTCGTACCCGGAAAGAGAATTTTCTGAAGCAAATCGATGAATTGATAGACTGGAACTCGATAGGAAAAGCGATATCGGTGTATTATGCATCGATATCGGATGTAGCAGGGCATCCGGCTTATTCGGGTTTGCAGCTGTTAGGAATCTGGAATGGCGGATTAAGCGATGAGTCAGTGGAAAACATGGCGAATTCGAATCTACACGTGATGCGATTTCTGGGATTGTCGCTGGAAGACGATGCACCGAAAGATGACCGAAGAAGACCCAATCGCTCGATTTTGCCTTTATGAACTCTCCACCTTTTGAAGCAGCTGATCGAAGATAACGATTGGTACAGTTTTTCAGGGCCGACTAATTATTTTATTTCAGTAAGAGGACTAATATAAGTCCCCATAACCGAATTTTGAGAGTGAAGAGTTAAGTTGCACTCATAAGATAACTTTTATTGATGATATTCTGATTTATGCGCTTGGACGCACCAGAAGAATGGATGATTCCACTTTACTGACTAATTGTTCAGCGACGGAGCCAATCACAAAACGTTCTAGGCCGCGACGATTAGCCGTTCCGACTACGAGTAAATCAGCATTCCATTCATTTACAGCTGTTGCTATGGCTTCAGAAATGCCATTAAGTCCATAAACGATATCTGCATAAACTAAACGAGTTTCGATTTCTAAAGCATCTACTGAAGTTCTGGCATTATCTAGTATTTCTTTACCCGCCTGCATATCAGCATCGCTATCACTTTTTGCAGAATGAATGATGCATAGGGCTGCATTGTAAGAATTGGCAATATTCTGTGCTTGTTCTAATGCATTCTGTGCTGTTTCACTACCATCAACTGCCACCATGATTTTTTTGTACATACGGGTTTTTCCTTTTGTAGTATTTTTTGCTAAAGGACAGATGTTTAATACCTGTCCTTTAAAGATCAAACGTTTGTAAGTGAATGGTGTTTATCAGCTTACAGTATTGCTATCTTTTTTCAGGTTATCAAAATATCTTTTAATAACAGCTCTTCCCGGCATATTATCGTGTTTAGTATAAACCAGATAATGAACAATCGCATGGATCGCCATCGCGATCAAGAGCCCTTCAAAAATACCAACCTTATAAACTAATCCACCGCATAAGAGTGCCAGCATTAATGCATATGGACCATAATGCGTAACATGCACCAAGCCTGCAATCATTTTGTAGCCGGTAAATACCATAATCGCAGCCAATGCAAACTTTGGCAGATAATCAAGATATGATGTATTTAGCATGAAGAAAGTAACCACGCAGCCAATGATCAGCACAGAAAACTTGGTATAAGCACCTGCCAGTTTATTGGTTGTACTCTTAGCCAAGCCATCCAGATTGGTCATGCCACCAAAGAAACTTGAACCTAAGTTGGCAATCCAGATTGCAAGTAAGCTGTTGTTACTATTGCATTTGCGTTTAAGTGGATCGATTTTCTCAATAGCAGCATTACTCATAACCTGTTCAATAACATCAATAACTGCCAACATAGCACAGAAAAGCACCATATAGATCATAAGCATTGCATCATAGTTTTCAGGTAATGGTAATCTGAAGTGCAGTGGTACATCCTCTACATAAATCATCGGTACAGATATCATTTGAGCCAGTATTACACCAGAAATAATCAATGCAAAATATGGCACAGCCGGTTGTGTATCCTTGAATTTAGTGAAGAGATAAACAAACCCTAAGAAGCCGATCAAGGATATTGAGCACATTTGTATGCGTGCATCATTCCAGAACTCTTCCGTGACCGATGCTTCAGGTATTTCATAAGAGAATTGAAAAAATCTTAACAGAATCTTTAGACCCACACCTGCTAACAATCCTTCGACTAAATATACCGGCACGGCGATCAGCAGATAGCGCTGCCAGTTAAATTGCCAAATGATGGCCTGCATTATTGCTGTTAGAAAAATGCAGAATGCCATGTTCTGGATACCAAAGTTAGCAACACCAAGCGCTAATACAGGCGCCAAACCGGCAGCAATCCCCGGGCTACCGATAAAGTTTCCCGGTCTGAACCAAGCATTGATCCAACCTACAAAACTGGCAAAGGCTACGGTGGCTAAACCGACTTTAATCGGATAATCAGACATCATGGCAATACCAATGGATAATGGGATCGCCATCGCACCAGTGATTAAGCCAGCGGCTATATCACGTCCAACATATTGCGCCTGGAAGGCTGCTGACCCTATTACAGGTGCAGGAGTATGACTAGCCTGGCTTGTTGACGAAGCTTTATTGTCTTCATCGTCGTGTGACGGCGATTTATTTTCTATTTCTGAACTCATGTATAACTATCTCCCCCAGTGTGATAACTACTTATTTGTTTAATACAGAAAAAATTTAACACATCAATGTGAAGATTTCGTGAAGATAAATAGGGGTGTGTAGGCTAAATTTGTTGATATTATTTGATGAAATTTATATAAAAATTACTGAATCAGACTGATCAAATTGAACATTGCATGCTGCGACAATAGGTACTTGAGTTGCTAATTTATTAGTGCCTTTTGCATGAAATAAGATGCTTAAAATGAAATCAGCTTTGTGCAACTGCTTGATGCAGTAATTTTTTGTGGAATAACTTAAGGTTTGATACAAAAGTGAAAAGCTGGGTGGATATTGGTTGATCATGTCAGGTTACTAGATAGTCAATCACTTGGATTGCAGCGCTAATGAATGATTTTCTCCCGTAGTATGCCAGTGCAGATCACTTTATAGTCATTCTCAGCTTGATTTGCAGAAATACTTTCTTGGTTCTAGTAAACTTCAATTAATTGAAAATAATGTGGAAAGTTGTTCCTTGGCCAGGTGTGCTGTCTACCTCAATGCCCCATCCATAGTGATTGCAGATCCGTTTGACGATAGCCAATCCGATTCCTAGCCCTTGTCCTTGCGTAGACCCCCTGAAAAAACGCTCATAGAGTAAAGGTAAATAAGCGGGTTCTATACCAATACCTGAGTCAGAAATTGATAGACGTTGATTATTAAATTCAACGCGAATGAAACCACTTTCAGTATATTGCACGGCGTTTCTAAGTAAATTCATCAATGCAGTATGCAAAGCTTGTCGGTTGAGTGTAAGCGTAATTTCGGGGGCAATACTGACTTCAAACTTCAGTTTTTTCCGATAGATTTCTCCACATATTGGTTCAACAGCATCAAAAACACATTCAGCGATGGCCACTGGTTCCATGACACCTAATGCTTGTTCTCTTGCTAGAAACAGCAGGGCTTGCAATTGCTCGCCCATGCGGGTGGCTGCTGACTCAATCATTTTAATTCGATGACAGGCCCTGACTGGTAGATCGGGTATTGCATTCAATAATTCACAACTAGTCAGAATGGTGGTGATGGGAGTTCTTAGCTCATGGCTAATATTGGCGGTGAATTCCTGCTCACGCTGGAGCATGCGTTCAATACGATTCTGATAATCATCCAATGCACGAGCGAGTTGCGCCACCTCTTCATCCATATCAGGCTGAGTCAATAAGCCAATCTGTACATCACCAGGTGCGAGTAGACTTACTCGTTCTGCTAAATCGGTGACCTGCTTGACGAGCATGCCAGCAAGCAAGTATCCGACTACAAATGCAATGGCAACTACTGCAACCCATGACAGTATAATGAGCCACCTCAATTTGCTAAGCCGCTGTTTATGTAATGCAATCCGGTAAGCGACGAGAAACTTCACTTCATCAATGGTATGCACTAGAACATGAAAATCCTCAGGACCATAATGGATGCGATGATAACCAGCATTAAATCCACGTAGATAGGCAGGGATCTGTAATTCGTCATCCATATCATGAATGACGTAGCTTTTAAGATGCGAACCAACGTGTGAAATAAAGTCTGAGTGTTTCTGATAGCGATGGACAAGATGGTCCATTTCCATTTGAATCACTTGCTCAATATGGGCTTCTTCAATTTTGTCTGAAGCAAAGTAGAGAATAATACACAGCGTTCCAACAATAAAAATACTAAACGTGGCTAACGCTACTGCGACGCGGTAGCGTAGGCTGTGTTCAATCTGGAATTTGAGCACGAGAAGTCAAACAATAACCAAGGCCATGGACGGTTTCAATGGGATCGTATCCGCCAGCTTTCGTTAATGCTCGTCGCAAAATATGCATGTGACTGCGAAGTGTGTCGCTGGTTTCCTGAACATCTTCCCAAGCTTCCAGTTCAAGCTCTTCGCGACTGAATACTCTGCCGGGCTCACTCATCATCAGCGCCAGTAGGCGAATGCACTTTGGTGGAAGCTTAACGTTCTTATTCTCAAAACGGATAGATAGGGTTTTGGGGTCGAAAGAAAGTTTGTCAAACTCCAGCGTGCGATTCGCTACTTTGCCAATGTGCCTTTTATGCATGGCCAGCAGGCGAGCCTCAACTTCTTTTAATGCAAACGGTTTGATCAAATAATCATCTGCACCGTGTTCAAAACCGGCCAGTTTATCTTCTAATGTGTCGCGGGCTGTCAGCATCAAGATGGGTGTATCAATCTGTAATTCCTGGCGCAGTTTCCGACACAAAGTGATTCCATTCATCCCTGGTAAACCTAAATCCAGTAGAATCGCATCGAATCGCTGTGTGACCGCCAGATGCAGTCCTGCGATGCCATTGACGGCCGCATCTGCGGTATGTCCTCGCGATTCCAGAAAATCATAAAGATTGGCGGCAATGGCCGAATCATCTTCAATAATCAGTATATGCACAAAATTGCCTGCGATGATAATTCGAAACGATTTCGTTTCTTATCTAATGAAATTTCCGACTCAATGTATGAACAGCTTCAACCAGTGCCGCTGCATTTTCTGGAGGCGTAAACTGAGAAATACCATGGCCTAGATTGAATACATGCCCACTGCCGTTACCATAACTGGTGAGTACCTTTTCCACTTCAGAAGTGATTACTTTCGGAGATGCAAAAAGCACAGATGGGTCAAGATTTCCCTGTAAAGCAACTTTATCTCCGACACGTTGACGTGCCTCGCCAATATCGATTGTCCAGTCTAATCCAACGGCATTACATCCAATGTCTGCAATAGCCTCCAGCCACAGGCCACCGCCTTTGGTGAATACAATACTGGGCACTTGCATTCCGTTCTGTTCACGTTTTAGCCCGCTAATAATTTGCTGCATATAGCGCAATGAGAATTCTTTGTATGCGGCGTGAGAAAGTGCGCCGCCCCAAGTATCGAAAATCATGACAATCTGAGCGCCAGATTCAATCTGTGCGTTTAGATACGCGGTCACTGCCTTCGCATTCACATCGAGGATATGATGCAATAATTCAGGACGCTGATATAGCATGGTTTTGATTTCGCGAAATTCGGTGCCACCGCGGCCTTCAACCATATAGCAAGCTAATGTAAAGGGGCTACCTGAGAAACCGATCAATGGTACTCGATTGTCTAAAGCTTTGCGGATCTCAGAGACTGCATCCATTACATAACGTAGCTCTGCATTCGGGTCAGGCACCACTAATGCCCGAATTTCTTTTTCTTCACGTAAAGGGCGTTCAAACATAGGCCCTTCACCATGAGCAAAGTAGAGTCCTAACCCCATTGCATCTGGAATAGTTAGAATATCCGAGAACAATATCGCAGCATCCAGCGGAAAACGCGCCAATGGCTGCATGGTTACTTCGGTAGCAAAACCCGGATTTTTACACAAAGACAGGAAATCTCCAGCGCGTGCTCGAGTTTCATTATATTCTGCCAAATATCTACCTGCCTGGCGCATTAGCCAAACAGGGGTATATTCGACAGGTTGTTTCAGTAATGCGCGCAGTAACGTGTCATTTTTAAGTGTTGTCATTAATAAGCCTATATCTTATTTTTCTTTGAAAGGCTACTTTTAAGCAAGTATATAAACCTTTTCCCAATTTTCAATTTTACCAGTGAATAGCAGTCGCGTATATCTTCAATCGGATATGTGAAATTAACTTATTATGATTAAAGAATAATTCCTGTGATTAAAAGCTTGGTTTAATTTTCTGCTATCGTAAACAGGCGCTGGTATTCTTTGATCGCATATCGGTCTGTCATACCAGCAATATAATCAGCGATAGCTTGATGGTTTTCCCGTTCAAATTTTTTCTGATATTCAACGGGAAGAAGTTGTCTGTTGGCGCTAAAAGCGCTAAAAAGTTTTTCTATGGTGTGGTGTGCTTTACTGCTCATGCGCACCACGCGAAAATGCCGATACAGATTATCGTATAAGAATTTTTTTAATGTTTGTTGTTCTTTTTTTATCTCTGGACTAAAACTGATCAGAGGAGGCGCCATTTGAACCGCTTCCAAGCTACTTACTTGAGCATCTTTGATATTCATCGTGCTTTGTTGAATGAGATCTGTCGCTAGGGTATTGATCATGCTACGGATGGTTTCATAAATGAGACGGCGCTCAGGTAGTGTCGGATGTTGATGTTTTACCTGTGTCAAATGGCGCGAAAAAATGGATACTTCTTCTAATTGATTTAACGTGATTAGACCTGAACGCAAGCCATCATCAACATCGTGATTGTTATATGCAATTTCATCGGCAAGATTTGCCAATTGTGCTTCCAGAGAAGGTCTTTTATTGTGTAAAAAACGCTCTCCGATTTCACCGAGTCTGTCTATATTTTTTTTGGCGACATGCTTGAGTATCCCTTCCCGCGTTTCATAGCACAGATTAAGGCCATCAAAAGTAGCATAACGTTCTTCAAGAACATCAACCACTCGCAAAGACTGAAGATTATGCTCAAAACCGCCATAATCCTTCATGCATTCGTTCAATGCATCCTGGCCGGCGTGTCCAAAAGGAGTGTGTCCCAGATCATGAGCGAGTGCGATCGCTTCGACCAGATCTTCATTTAAATGCAGCGTTCTTGCAATTGAGCGTCCAATTTGTGCCACTTCCAGGCTATGAGTTAGTCGTGTGCGAAACAAATCGCCTTCATGATTGACAAAAACCTGAGTTTTATATTCCAATCGGCGGAAAGCCGAGCAATGTATGATTCGATCCCGATCACGTTGAAATTCGCTGCGTCCCATGGGAGGTTTTTCGGGAATTTTTCGCCCTCGCGAATTTTCAGTAGTTACCGCATAAACCGCTAACTCATTCATTGATATCATCGGTCATGCAAGCCAATATGGTTTCAGTCAGTGCTGTAGATGGAATGTCTGCGCGCATCACTGCTTCGCCAATGCGATTCAGTAGAATAAAACGGGTTTTTCCGGCATCCACTTTTTTGTCCAACAACATCAACTGCAAGTATCTCTCCGGTGGCATTTTAGGTGCAGTGACCGGTAACTCCGCTTGCACAAAGATCTTGCGTATGCGGATAACATCCGCTTCGCTGATGAGCCTCATACGACGGGATAGCTCAGCCGCCATAACAATGCCAATTGCTACCGCTTCGCCATGTAACCATACCCCATACCCCATGCCGTTCTCGATTGCGTGACCAAATGTATGGCCCAGATTCAGCAAAGCGCGTACCCCTTTCTCTTTTTCATCGGTAGCGACGATTTCAGCTTTGTTTTCGCAGCTGCGCTGAATGGCCTCATTGAGAACAAAGGGATCACGCGCCAACAATCGCCGCATATTTTGTTCAAGCCAATCAAAAAAAGCCGGGTCGCGAATTAAGCCGTATTTGATGATCTCGGCGATGCCGGCGCGTAATTCTCTATCAGGTAGGGTATTTAAGGTTGCACTATCCGTGAGCACCATGCGTGGTTGATAAAAGGCACCAATCATATTTTTGCCTAATTGATGATTGATGCCGGTCTTGCCACCCACTGATGAATCCACTTGCGCCAGCAAGGTTGTGGGTATCTGGATAAAGGGTACGCCGCGTAGATAAGTGGCTGCAGCAAATCCGGTCAGATCCCCGATCACACCGCCACCCAAAGCTAAAATAGTGGTATTTCGTTCACAATGATTAGTCAGGAGTGCATCAAAAATTAAATTAAGGGTTTCCCAATTCTTATGAATTTCACCGTCCGGAAGAATAATGGGAACACAAGCCACACCTTGTTTTTCCAATGCGGAGTGTAATTTCTCTAAGTAAAGGGGGGCTATCGTTGTGTTGCTGACAATCGCCACCCGTTTCTGAGGTAAGCAAGCTAAGATTAAATCAATTTGCTCCAGGACTCCGTGCCCTATATGAATCTCATAGCTGCGTTTTTCTGATGCAGTCGTAAAGTCTACCGAAATGGTTTGCATGGTATTTTGATGGCTATTCCTAAAGATATTGTGAATGTTAATGGAAAGAAGTTTGTTGATGAGTTTTTGTATTAGATAGCGCACACCTTGTTTACCACTATCGATAATGACATGCGCTGTTTCTCGATAAAGGGCATCCCTCTGAATATAAAGCTCATTCAATCTCGCAAATAAATTCTGTGTTTGAAGTAACGGTCGATTTTTATCATGCCGGGTGCGTCGATACAAATCATTTACCGATGCTCGCAAATAGATGACGATTCCACCCCGCTGAAGTATTTGCCGATTTTCTTGACTCAAAACCGCGCCACCGCCGGTCGCCAAAACAATATTTTTTTTCTTGACCAGCTCGATTAACACTTCAGATTCGCGTTTGCGAAATCCAGCTTCACCTTCTATCTCAAAAATAACGGGAATTTTTACCCCAGTACGCTCTTGTATCTCATGATCCGAATCGATAAATTCTTTACCCAGAGAATTAGCCAATGCTTTGCCTACGGTGGTTTTGCCGGCTCCCATCATTCCCACCAGAATGATATTGGCATTACCCAGTTTCTTCTGGATGGGTTGGAGTATTTTTGTTTTACTTAAATTCATACGGGTGATTGTAGCTGATTAAGCGATCGGTCCGAAGGTGCAGCAGCTTAATTATGTATTGTAAGCTAGTCCTTAATCTTGTTGGTCACTGAAGATGGAATCTCGATGGGAGGTGACTAATCAGTTTGTTCGACTTTGTGCTGTTGGGATCTATGTTTTTTAACAAACCAGGAGAAAAATAGCGGTACAAAAATCGTCGCAATGGAAGTGGCCATTATCATTCCACCAAATACGCCGGTTCCCATGGATTGCCGGGCTGCTGAACCGGCGCCGGTTGCAATGACCAGGGGAACAACACCCAATATAAAGGCCATGGAAGTCATCACGATGGGGCGGAAGCGTAATTGAGCCGAGAGGATGGCTGCCTGTTTGATATCAACGCCTTCCTTCATTTTCTGATTGGCAAATTCAACCAGCAAGATGGCATTTTTAGCCGTCAATCCGATCAGTGTCACCATTCCAATCTGAAAATAAATGTCATTCGGCATATCACGCAGCAAGATCGCCACCAATGCACCAACCATCGCGAAAGGAATAGCCATGATGACGGCTAATGGAAGCGCCCAGGTTTCAAATTGCGCTGCCAGAATCAGAAAAACCATCACTACAGCCAGACTAAACGCAAAAACTGCTGCTGCTCCCATCTTTTTTTCCTGAAAAGCAGCTCCCGTCCAGGCAATCTGATAACCATCCGGTAAAGTTCTGGCTGCAACCTCTTCTACCAGCGCAATCGCATCTCCAGAACTGACGCCATGTGCACCGCTGCCCATTATTTTGGCTGATATCAGCCCATTGAATCGTTCCAGCTGCTCGGCACCCACGATAGGTTTAACTATGTTCAATGCGGACAATGGCACCATTGAGCCGGATTCTGAGCGCACATACACTTTTCCCAGGTCCTCCGCTTTCATGCGGTAGGCTGCTTCCGCCTGCAATTGCACGCGATAGGTACGTCCGGAACGGTTAAAGTCATTCACATACAATGATCCCATGGTGCTCTGGAGGGTGGCATAAATATCCGAAATGGAAACACCTTGCGCGATGGCTTTGGCTTCATCCACTTCAATGAAATATTGTGGTACCGATGATCGCAGAAAAGTATTCACGGTTGCCAATTTCGGTTCCTGTTTCAGGGTTTGCACAAATTCGCCAACCATGCGAGCCAATTGTGCAGTATCCGGATTCATGCGACTTTGCACATAGAGTTCAAAACCGCCTGTATTTCCCAAACCGCGTATTGCCGGGGGATTAAACGCAATGGCCATGCCATCGGGTTGTTGTGCACCGATCACGGATAGCTTGCCGACAATATCAGTCGCCGTCGTTGTGCGTTCTGACCAGTCCTTCAGGCGTATAAACATGGTAGAAACATTGGTTTTGTTGCCGCCGCCGATGAAATCCAGACCGTTGACAGCAAATTGAAAAGCCACGGCCGATTCTTTGGCCAGTTCGGTCGTGATGGCATCAGCCGTTTTCACGGTTCTTGCCAGCGTTGCGCCATCAGGTAATACCACTGCCGCAATGACATAGCCTTGATCTTCCGGTGGAACAAAACTATCCGGAATATTTTTTACCAGATAAATCAGGCCAGCAATCATTACCAAGAATATCAGTGCGCTTCTGATCGAATGACGAAGACTCAAGCCAACCAAGCCGACATATAAACCGCGCATATGCTCAAAGTGCACGTTAAACCAAGTAAAAAAGACCGAATGCTGGTGCGTGGAGCGCAGCAAAACGGCGCACAGGGTAGGCGTCAAGGTCAAAGCCACGATACCGGAAATGACGGCCGCTACTGCTACGGTGACGGCGAATTGCTGATACAACGCTCCGGCAATGCCGCCAAGAAAAGCCACGGGAATAAAAACCGCTGCCAATACCATGGTCATGGCAACTACAGCGCTGGATACCTGCTGCATGGCCTTGATAGCAGCATCAAATGGCGATAGTTTTTCCTGCGATATCAGTCGCTCGATGTTTTCCAGTACGACAATCGCGTCATCCACGACGATGCCAATCGACAGCACCATGGCAAACAGCGTCAGCGTATTGATCGAATAGCCCAATACCCACAGCCCGGCAAAGGTGCCAATCAAAGAAATCGGTATGGCAATGACGGGAATCAACGTCGCGCGCCAGCTTTGCAGAAAAAGATAAACTACGAGAACCACCAACAGCATGGCCTCACCCAGAGTTTTGACCACTTCCCAGATCGATGCTTTGACAAATACACTGGTGTCATAAGAAATCACATATTGCATGCCTTCGGGAAAATAATGTTCCAGCTCGCGCATCTTGGCTTTAACTGCGGCGGCTGTTTCCAGCGCATTGGCTCCCGTGCGCAAAAAAATACCAATGCCCAGGCCGGGTTCGCCATTTAGCAGTGTCCGTGTGGAATAATCCTGTGCTCCAAGTTCGATGCGTGCGACATCTTTAAGATAAAGCACACCTCGTGACCCACCCGAACGCAAAATGATATTTTCAAATTGCTCCGGTTCTAACAGTCGTCCTTTTGCGGTTACCGAATAGACCAGTTGTTGGTCGGTTAATGCCGGCTCCTGGCCGATCTTTCCGACCGCTGGCTGGGCATTTTGCGCGCGAATGGCGTTGGCGATATCGGTGGTGGTGATTCCCAGCTGTGCCATACGATCGGGTCGTAACCATATGCGCATGGAGTAGTCTTGCGCACCAAAAATCCTTGCTTCGCCAATGCCGGGTGCGCGACGTAAGTCATCCAGCAGGTTATTGGTGATAAAGTTACTGATAAATAGTTGCGTATGCTTGGGGTCTTTGGAAGTCATGGCAAAAACCAGCAGCAGATCGTTGGAGCGTTTTTGTACGGTAATGCCGGTGCGCCTGACTTCATCGGGTAAGCGTGCTACAGCGGAATTGATTTCATTGCTGACATTGAAAGTAGCGCGATCAATGTCGGTGCCGATCTCAAAAGTGATGGTAATAGTTAGTTTGCCGCTGGAATCAGCACTGGAGCTGAAGTACAGCAACCCTTCAATGGCGCTGAGTTTCTCCTCGATCGGTGCGGCGACGGTTTTGATCATAGTCTCAGCACTTGCGCCTGGAAAAGTGGCTGTTACGATAACCGTGGGTGGTGTTATTTTGGGATATTGCTCAATCGGTAACTGCAGAGCGGCAGCCAAGCCAGCCAGAACAATAATGATTGACAGAACCGATGCAAAAATCGGTCGTGCAATAAAGAAATTAGCCATGTGGATAACGATTATTGATTGATAGAGGCGGCATTGGCCGACGAAGGCAATGCAATATCCCGCAACTTGGGAGCAACCGGCTTGCCCGGCGTTAATTTGATTAAATTATCCACAACCACTCGATCGCCCGCATTCAGTCCATCCAGAATAATCCAATCCTTGCCGATCCAATCGCCAACGCTTACAGGTCGTTGCATGACGGCGTTATGCTCATTGATTACATAAACATATCGACTCAAATCTGAAGTCATGATGGCAATTTGGGGGACCAGGTAAACGGTCCTGGATTCACCGGCAGTCACCCTGATACGCACGAACTGACCGGGCAAAATTCGCTGATCGGTATTTTCAAAGGTTGCGCGCAGCTGCTGGGTGGCAAGGAGCGGATCGATTTTACTGGCAGCAAAATTAATTTTACCTTCCTGTTGATATTCGGATCCATCGGGCAAGATCATTTTGACGCTATGCACATTCTTCTCATTCAAGTGCCCGCCAAACCGTGCTACTTCATTATCCGAGAAACTGAATCGCGCCCATATCGGGGACAATTGAGTCAGTGTGGTTAGCAGGCTGCTATTGGCTGATATCAATGCTCCTTCGGAGAACTGGGCGCGTCCGGTCACTCCATTGGCGGGTGCTTTGACGGTTGTATAGGAAAGGTTCAGTTCGGCTTGTTTGACGCGCACTTTGGTTGCATGCAAGGCCGCTTCGGCTATCGCCAGATCAGCTTTTGCCACATCATATGCGCGTTGACTGACGAAATTCTCTGCCAGCAGTTGCCGCTGCCTGTTTTCCTCGCTTTTAGCGTGCATTACTCTGGCACTCTGCTCATCCAATAGGGCTTTTGCTTCCGTCAGAGCATTCTGAAAAGGCTCCGGATCGATCAGAAATAATGATTGCCCAGCTTTAACCGCTACTCCTTCGGTGTAGAGGCGCTGCAGAAGAATTCCTCCTACGCGCGCCCTGATTTCAATCTCTTTGGCACCCTCGGTTTGCGCGATGGTTTCCAGGCTCATGGGCATATCGACCGGAATTGCCGGAATGAATGTGACAGGGATGGGGGAATCATTGCGTGATGCCGATTGTTTTGATTCGCTACCATTACATGCGATCAATAGCAGGCTGATCAATCCAAAATGACCAGTCATCGCCAATTGATGTTTTGCCAAATTCCACAATGAATTATTTTTCCTGCATCTGGAAACCAGTGCGATAGTCATTTGCAGAAATTTTTGGATATGGGGGATTGTGAATAATTGATGGTTTGTCACTCGGAAAATGTCATCCAAAGTTAAAAATTTAAAAGCCTATCTATTATGGAAAAACCACAAAAGGGTAATAGGGTTCTGTATAATAGATCAGATGATAGCTTGACGGATAATGTAGAAGTATTGCATATATGAAGATAGATATTCCTCATAATTTTACCTACCTACAGATACCTGATAAATGTAATGTGTTTGTGCCTACAAATCTGTCATTCTGATAGATACTAGCTATTAAAAACTGATATTGATCGCTAAAGGAATTTCATGATCGGATTAGTGTCCCATTTATTCAAAGTAGATAAATTTTAAAGGTGCGTTGATATGCCTATCCGTATTTTCATTGCCATGTTGACTTTCTGCATGATGTCATCTGCAGTGGTTGCTCAGACATCATTAAAGTTGCCTGAGACAGTTAAAGTTGATCCAGCAGCATTAAACTCTGAGCCGCCGTGTGATCCAAAGATTGCGCCTGCATGGCGGGAAGCTCAGGAAATTGAAGGTGTCAAAATTGAAGCATCACTAGGTTGCAGTCCTGATAATCCGGCTTGGATCGCGGCAGCGGTTAAAGGGACCAACAACATTTCGATGGATACTTTGATGAAAACGGGTCTCTCGCCCGATGCCATCCTATTGTCGGATGACCTGGATGGTGACGGCGATCCTGATCGGATTGTCATCAAGCTGGAAATCATGGAACTGAATGGTAAGTCACCCGATTTTCCAGGGATTTTGCCAACATTTGACATTGCCCCTGGCATACAGCCTGGCGCCTGGGTGTTTGCGCCAAAAACGAGCGGCATGTCGACAGAAAATTTTGAAAGCGTAAGAGCTAATCCATTACTGCGACTGCCTTCTCCCGTGATTCGGGTAGAGCAAGGGGATATTGTGCAGATCGTGCTGGAAAATACCCACTATTTCCCGCATAGCATCCATCTGCATGGTGTGGATCATCCTTTCGCGCATAAAGATCATGGCGGGAATGATGGCGTTCCGCAAACCAGCGAAAAGGAATTGATGCCGGGTGAACGGCGCATCTATGAATTTCAGGCACGCCAGCCGGGTACCATGTTTTATCACTGTCATGTGCAGACGCACACCCATTTAGCCATGGGACTGGCTGGGATGATTGTGGTTGAAGAAAATAAACCGAATAACTGGCTGCAAACCTTAAATATCGGCGGTGGGCATGTTCGTCATCCATCGGTAGCCGTCAAAGAAAAGTTTGACCAGGAATATGATCTGCACTATCACGCAATGGATAAGGAACTGAGCGACATTATCCAAAAATATAACGATCCCCGGTTGATCGCGCGTGAAATGAATCAGCGTTACGACATCACAGATTCAACTGAGGATTATTACACCGTGAATGGCTTGTCATTCCCTTATTCTTTAAGAGAATCTTTAATTATCGTCGAGCCGGATCAGAAAATAAAACTGCGACTATTAAATAGCGGCGGTGAACTGATCGCTATACATACGCACGGGCATCATGCCACGATTACGCATTATGACGGTGTGGAACATAATCCGGTTGCCCAGATCATGCGTGATGTGTTTGACATGGCGCCAGCGCAGCGACTTGATTTGACATTGGACACCACCAATGATGGCAAGCATAGCTATGGAGAAGGCGATTGGCTGATTCATGACCACCGTGAAAAGGGCATTACGACTAATGGCATGGCAGAGGGTGGCAGTATGAGTTCCATTGTCTACAAATCCTATCTGGATGGAAGTGGCCTGCCCAAAGTCAGTCACTTTGGTGTTGATTTGAATAAGTTCTTTACGAAAGAATATTACGAGAAGCGCTTGCCGGTTTGGCAAGATTTGGATGAAGCGGGAAGTTTAGGTTCGCCAGCAGGACAATCAGGTCTTGATGCTGCGACACAGGCTTCATTGCTCAATAGCTTGTATGGATTAATTATAGGATTATTGATCTACCTGATCATAGCCAGACGACAACAAATCAAACAATCAGCTTTGGGGATTTTTTCACGCTCCAAAAGCCAAAAAGGGAGTACTAATAATGGCTAAGGCTACAATGATTACTTTCTTGCTTGCGGGTATTTTTGCCATCAGCTCGAACGCAACGGCTCAGGAGAAAGTAAAACCAGACGAACATGATCACAGCAGCCATAGCGCCAGTCAAGCCAGTGATCCAGCAAAGGATCCTGTAGGCGGCGATCATGTACATGATCACAACGATCACAACGATCACAGCGATCACAGCGAGCATGACATGAGTCATGACCACAGTGTTGATCACAGCGCGCACAGCACCAGCACTGAATCCACAGAACATGGCGATGGCCATCACCATCATCACATGGATCATGACCATATTATGGATCACGAAGGTACCATGATCATGGGGCAGAACCTGGATAAGCTGCCCAGCAGCTGTACAAGTATCTCTGAGGAAATTGAAATTACCGTGCGTGCCGGCAGAAAATATGCTGCGAAATTTCCCGGAACGATTTTCGCTTTTGATCAGCAACAATGGAATGTTAAGCCCTGCTCAAAAGTAACTTGGCATTTTATCAATGAAGATAATGTACGCCATCAATTTATGATGCATGGTTTGCCAAAGTATCTATATAAATATGGCATGTTCCACCTTGAGGTAACCGGTCCCAAGACGGTCTCCGGCACCATTATCGTGCCAGGATCCGACGACACTTTCCTGGTTCATTGCGACATTTCCCATCACATGGAAAAAGGTATGAAGGCGCAATTGGTGGTTGGAAAAGGAGCGGAAAATATACCCAGTATTCCTGGGATAACTCCTTACAATATCAATGACACGTACGAAGCTGAGGATCTACCCAAAGTCTCAGATAAAGCGGATCAGAATGCAGTTGTCAGACAAATAACAACGGCATTTGCTACAAATAACTCGCAAAATTATCTAATGATGTTGATTGGGGCGTTGATCGGTTTGGTTCTCATTCCTTTACTTAGGAAAATATCAATTCGCAAAAAGACTGATTAATTCGCATTAGTCGTTTCGTTCAGCTAGTATTTTTTATAACCAATCAGAAGTGTGCATTTGCGCATGCATCTGATTGGTTAATTCTTTAGTAAAGCCGCAATAATCAATTAACTTCCAATAAAACCTGGTTCCGGATTTTCCGATGACATAAATGTGTCGGCTTGGAAAGTCAGAAATGAAGGCATAAAAGTACTGTATTCATTCTCAATTTCTTCTACGAGTAGGTCGTTACTAACATCAAAATCTATAGAAAGTTTATTCATTTTCTGTAGTTTTCTAATTTTTATCTGAAAAGGTAACCCTCGTGAAAGCGGGGCGCTCAAAGTCTAGGTCTACAGGGCATATGCCTCAGGATAGCACGACTGCCAGATAACGTTGTTTATTAAGATGATTAGGTAGTTGAGAGCAATCCTCGCAGTAACGACGATCTATCAAATCAGTTTCTTTCCAGAGCTTCCCTGATGTTAAGAGGAAATAGTTCATGGAAAGCTATAAACAATTTATACAAGTTGCAGTTGCACAATTCACTTTCTTCTTCCAATCAAAATTTCTTAATTTATTCAAAATCAATTTAATAAAGCGTTTTCTTGTAGTTTCTTCTGAAGCTGGAATGATAAGCTTTATGATGCTGATTGCTTGTCCTTCCAACGCTGCTCCTCCTGAGCAGGTTAACCCAGGCTCTGCTAGTTATGTTGCACCTGCAAATGCTCGCTTATCGAAGAATCATACTCGAGAAGAATGGGCAAAAGGGCGAATCCTGGTAATGCCCCGTGCCGGTTTGCCAGCGAGGGCTTTTGCAGACATTTTGAAAGAACATGGTGGTAGAGCCAGAAAAATTGGTCAAAGTGATCTGTATATTGTCGAATTGCCGGAATATTCAGAAGAAGGTACGGTAGTAAAGCTTAGAAACCATCCACATCTTAAGTTTGCAGAACTTGATTATATTATTCAATCTGTTCTTGTTCCCAATGACCCCTACTATAACTATTATGGAGATGCATTACATCTTCCACAGATTGGTGCGCCGATTGCATGGGATATTACTCAGGGTGCAGGTGTGACAATTGCAATACTTGATTCGGGTGTTGATGGCGCACATCCTGATCTTTCGGCAAATATTGTACCGGGGTGGAACTTTTATGACATTAATTCTGATACTAATGATGTGTATGGACATGGGACACGTGTAGCTGGTGCAGCTGGGGCAATTACGAATAATAATATGGGTGTGGCTGCAGTGGCAGGGCAGTCAAAAATAATGCCACTTCGTGTAAGTGATGTAAATGGCTATGGTTACGTTAGTATGATTGCAGAGGGCTTAATCTATGCAGCCGATCATGGGGCTCGTGTTGCCAATGCAAGTTTTGTGGGACTAACTAATTATCCAACAATAATAAATGCTGCGCAGTACATGAAAAGTAAAAATGGATTGGTAATAATTGGTGCTGGGAATACGGCTTCTCAGGAAAATTTTACGGTTACCACTGCTATGATTCCTGTGTCGGCAACTGATACAAATGATGTAAAAGCTGGTTTCTCAAGTTATGGTGATTTCGTGGTTCTTTCAGCTCCTGGGGATGGTATTTGGACTACCTATCGAAATAATAGTTATTGGGCAGCTACGGGAACCTCAATGGCTAGTCCTGTAGTTGCTGGCGTAGTTGCTCTGATGATGTCAGCAAACACTAAATTAAGTAGTGCTGAAATTGAGAATTTATTATTTTCTACTGCAGTCGATTTAGGTGTCGCTGGACGTGACCCTTATTATGGTTTTGGTAGAGTGGATGCTGCAAAGGCAGTGCAGGCTGCTAAGGTAGCCACCTCAATTCAGGATACAGAGGTCCCTGTCATATCAATTACCGATCCCTTAGAAGGCGCGGTTGTGAGTGGAGTGGTTCCTGTGGATATTGATGTGACTGATAATGTGGAGGTGGTTCGTGCTGAATTGTGGGTAAATGATACGAGTGTTGCGGTAGACACTGCTTCACCATTTGCATTTGCATGGGATTCCACTGGTACTCAGAATGGCATAGCGAAGCTAATGGTTCATGTATATGATTTGGCTAATAATATGGCTTCTTCAGGTATTGAAGTAACTGTTGATAATCCAACTCAATCCTCTATTGCAGATACGCAGTCACCTGTTATTCAGATCATTAATCCAGTAGCAGGCAATGTTTCAGGCAATGTCACTATCAGTGTAAATGCATCGGATAATAGTGGCGCGACTGGTATTTCACTCTGGATTTATATTGATGGATCACTGAAGGCATCTGGATTTGGGAGCACCATGAGTATCAATTGGAATACGCGCAAGAATGTGAAGATTGGAGCACATACCATTCAGGTAGTCGCGAAAGATGTTGCCGGTAATACTTCAAAAGCCTCTGTAAATGTAAACGTTGTCAAATGAACGTCAAGTAGATTATTCATTCGAGATTAAAACTGGGTCATGTTTATTGAATTGACTCAGTCTTAATCCTAGCTCTCAAACTGGCGACTTCAATTTTTCAACTTAAAAGAAATTTTGAGCTGATAGATTTATGAAGACCAAGGAAATTTAAATCCACGCTGATTCTCTACGGTAATATTTTTCTCTTCAGGGGTATTTACGCTTATAGAGGTATTTGGATGATTTTCTGTATCATGTTGTTCAGTTTGTGTTTTTGGGATTGATTTTGATTGGAATAACTGATTCAGTTGTTGAGTCAACTGAAGCGCTGTTTCAACGCTTAATGCTAAGCGACAGGACATTGTTGCATCAATTGTATCAGGAGTCTTTTCTCCAGATTTAGCCACCCGATTCAATGTGTTGATAAGTTGCGGATCAATAAAACCAAAATCTACCATGACAATTCTATGTCCACCTTGAACTGTAGTAAAGTTTGAATAGATCGGATGACTAGTGTGCTGATTTTGTTGCATCTTAACACTGATTTGAAGAGTTTGTTGACGTGATGAATCTGTCATGTTTTCGGTGTGTGTATTGCTCTCAATTGTCATGATTTCTCCAGGTATTCTAATAAAATGTATTTTTTAATCTCTTGGGATAAATTATCGATAATTGACATTTACGCTTCATAAATATCTCACAAAAAACCCCTTCCAGATTGTATTCTGGAAGGGGTTATGGTACTTCAATTTAGCTCAAAATAACCTAAAGGAGTATATCGTGTGTAAAGTTTGTACCGATAACACCAATATTAGAATCTTCAGTAGATTCAACATTAGGTAAAAATCTTTCGCCGACTGACAACTCCGAACCCAATACATCATGCCCATACCCAATTACATGGCCAAGTTCATGCACGACGGTAGAGTATAGGTCAAGTTTCTGTGGATTAACATTAACGGAACCGATAGACCAACCGTAACCCGCTGCGTCATCATCAATAGTGATTTCTGAACCATTCCATTCTGCCAAAGTTTTTCCATCGTCCTGATTGCTCAGATCGCTGATGTTGAAATTGGTTTCTCTGAGTGCTGCTAGATCGTCTAAACTTGCCCCGTGATTCGACCAATAGGTAATTGCTTTATCGACTACATATTCTAGTGCACCCTCACGAAGTATTGGTGCATGACTATCTAGAATAGGATTGCCATTGAGAGTAAGAGCTGCTTTGGGAGCCAAAGTAATGCCGGACACATCGGTTTCTTCGATAATCTGATCGTTACCAACATCGGTAGTAAATGTGTATTTTACTGTTGGCCAGGTAGCTGAGTTTGGACCCACATTGGTTCCTGTCACAGCACTCGTGTCATATTTCGTTGATACCACATATAAAGAACCAACAGCATCTGGAGTAAAGTTTATGGTTACATCACCTGCATTAAGGCCAGTTCCTAATATAATTTGACTTGCAGACAGTTGAACTTGTGCACTTGTATCACCTGGATCGATGCCATTTCCATCCAAGTCAGTGACCTTGAATAATTTGACATCGTTTTTAGTGAGACTGAAAGCGCCAACATTACTGTTGTTATCGCTTTGATCAATATAAATAGTCATTGGATCAGGTGCAGTACCTGCATCTGGTCCATCAAAGCCTTTGATGGAATTGGATAGACCTGTGAAATAAAAGAATACACCGGGGTTTTCTGCACTAATCAAATTCGATTTAACCGAATATTGAATGACGCCGCCTTGTGAAGCGTAGAAATCTTCAAAGTTTTGCGCTGTGCCGTTGATATATTGGTTAATAGTTGTGCCGGTCGGTGTAATCTGGGCAAAATTAATAAACTTCACAGATGCAGTATCAGTGTCAGTTGCTGTTGAGTTGTCATCATCCTTACCAATTACCGTCACCGTATTAGTGTTGGTTGGCACTGCAATACTAACGGGTACCGTCAGATTTGCTTTGAAGCTCCAGGACTCGTTCTTGTCAACTTTATAATCTCCATCGGTGTCGCCGCCTACAAAGTAAGAACCATATGAACTGCCGGATGAGAATCCGGTGAGTAAATTAACATCGTCACCCGGAGTTGCGGTACCACGATCATCTACTAGTGAGGTAAGAACGAGTTCTTTGTCCGTTGAAGCAGTACTCGTATTGGTAACTACATACTGATAATTAGCTTTGCCATCAACTGTTGTGAGTGATTCACTATCGTTAAAAGTGCCGTCTTTGTTGGCGTCAACAGTTTTTACAATATTGATGGTAGGCAAAATGTTCTGTGCGGTCACAATGTGATTATCATCATCGGTTGCGGTTGAACCATCATCGTCGGTTACTACTACGGTTGCAATGTTTTCATGCGTTGCACCGGCGTTGATCTCCACTGCGCGATCGATACTGAATTCGAACGATGCACCGACGGCCAACACGATCGGGCCGCCATTGGCTGCTTCGGCGGCTGCTTTCAGATCACCGAATTTGTCATCGGTCAGCGAAGTGACGGTGACGGTATCGACGGTGCTGTTGTTGGTGATGGTGAAATTGTACGTTGCGGTATCGCCACCTTCGTTGATAGTAGCCTCGCCATCTTTGACCAGAGTAACCAGCGGTTTAACATCTTGTACGGTCACAATGTGATTGTCATCATCGGTTGCGGTTGAACCATCATCGTCGGTTACTACTACGGTTGCGACGTTTTCATGCGTTGCACCGGCGTTGAGATCCAATGCGCGATCGATACTGAATTCGAACGATGCACCGACGGCCAACACGATCGGGCCGCCATTGGCTGCTTCGGCGGCTGCTTTCAGATCACCGAATTTGTCATCGGTCAGCGAAGTGACGGTGACGGTATCGACGGTGCTGTTGTTGGTGATGGTGAAATTGTACGTTGCGGTAT
>JAGOKN010000036.1 GCA_017994575.1 Nitrosomonas sp. | reverse complement strand
ATTTTGTTGCGCTTTGCATTGCTTCAGTTGATTAACCGCTTCCGCGCAAAACAACCCTATATTGGCGAAGCTTGCTTATATACGCCTATCATTGCTAGGACTAAGTGAATTTTGCAGGGGCGACTCAGTAATCCATGCGTTGACGTCGGAGATTTTCGGTGAAAGCCTTCCGCTGCTTTCCGCGCCGATATCCAAATCGATTCGTGGCGTGGGCATAAGCGATTGGGAAGGTTATGCCATGCCGCTGGCAAGAATCTTTTCCTATCACAATAGTTTCTATCATCAAGAACCGAGGCTTGACATTACCAATGTTCCGGAAAGTGAATTTGAGAAATATGATTTCTTGATTTCCAGCGATGTTATGGAGCATGTTCCTAAGGATGTCGACAAGGCATTCGCTTTCATGGCGAAAATGCTGAAGCCGGGAGGATTCCTGGTGTTGACTGTTCCCTACAAGCCCGACGGGGATCACGAGGAGTTTTATCCGGATCTGCACGAATATCGATTAATAAGCACTGCCGGAAAGACATTCTTGTACAACCGCACGCCTGAAGGTGTCGAGCAGATCTATGATAATTTAGTCTTCCACGGTGGTGACGGATTTACATTGTTTATGCGTATGTTCTCCGAAGCAGGTCTGATCAAGATTCTTGAGGACAGCGGATTTGACGGCGGCATCAAGATTTATCGCGATGACGATCCCCGCTATGGGATTGTTTGGCCCATCTCCTGGTGTCTTACGATTGTGGCACGCAAAGCTCATCAAACCGACTCCAATCCAAGTTAACAGGGCGTTTAAATACGTTTTCTAGGCAGCCGACACAAGGCAGAAACAGGCGGAGAAGCGCAGTTTGTGCGTAATAAATGAGCATTTTAGCCTATTTTTAACACTGTAGCGGCAACACAAATAGTTCTTCAGCGACCTGTTAAGGTGCATTGTTCACCTTGGTTTTTGGCACTTCTTGGCCTGTACTTTGGCGACAGAACTGCGTGGCCACCAGGACATCACCCGAAGCAAATCCCAGCAAGAACACACTCGTTTACGCTGAATTTCCTTTCTTTGCACCCAATGAAACCGGATCTGTTTAAAAGCATCAATCTTAGCTCGCATATAAAGTCCGAAACGACCGGAGGCAGCAAAGAAGAGTCCCATATAAAGTATCATGATCACATGCACTGGCAGCAGGAAGAATATCAATGGATTGGGCACATTCTTTATAAACGTCCAAGTAAGGTTACGGTGTCCATGATAAATCGAGAAATCGCTTGAGCGACCGGTAATGCCAGAACCCACATGATGGACTTTAGCATCGGGTAATAACACGCTTTTTCCACCAACCAGCCGTAAGCGGAAACCAAGATCGACATCTTCCGAATAGGCAAAATACGTTTCATCAAAGCCACCTAATTGACGATAAGTCTCGGTGCGATATACCGCAGCAGCTGCGCATGCTGAGAAAACTTCTACCGGATACTTGGGGGTGATGTCACAGGGAGCGCCATAACCATTGCGCCAATGCAATCCGGAAATATGATAAGCATCGCCAAGTCCATCCAGTTGTGTGGGCTGATTTGCATCGATCAATACGCAGGAGAAGCAATCCACATCAGATACTTGGTTTAAGTTTCTTACGATTGCCTCCAGACATTCAGATTCAGGATAGGCATCGGGATTCAATAAAAACAACCATTCGCCATTAACATAGCTTTTTACCGCAAGATTATTGGCAGAGGAAAATCCGATATTGTCGTTCAATCGTACTAAGCGGCATGGGAAAGACAAATTTTCCGTCGCGCGCCAGGAATCATCCTGGCTATTGTTATCCACGACAACCACTTCAAAGTTTTTATAAGTTTGTTGCGATAGCGCTGACATTACCTTAAACAGCATGTCGCCAGCATTATAATTGACAATCACGATAGAGATGAAAGGATGCTTCATTAATGAACCATAGGGAACAATCGGTTAGTCAATTGTATTATCGTGTAATATTAAAGGCCGTTAACTCACAATCCCGCGACCACAGTAGTAATCATCCAGCACCAATGCGCCAAGAATATCTTTTTCTGTTTTGGAAGGGTGTGCAATAAATTCCTCAAACAAATCGATTGCAATATCGGGAGGAACTTTGAAATCACTGACTAATTTATCGCGTATCGTAATAGATTGATTTACAAAATCCATTATTCCGCGCCTGATTTCCGCACGCGTTAACATGGATTGACGTTCTTCATCCGCAAGATGACGAAACTCAGAGAGAATATCTCCCGAATCTGTCTGACGGTAGCTAACTATTTGCGCATCATCTGAACTGAGTAGTTTTTCAAGAGAGAAGCTTTTCAAGAATATTGGCGGCGGACTAATCTTTGGATCAATGTCATGAGCAAAGTATCCCTGAGTGATTGCATCGTATTGTGAAGATATTTTTTGTACTCGCGTTGTCGTCATCAGATAGTATCCATGTATAGCCTGATTCATCAGGCGATTAAGATAACCTTGTATTGTTGCAGAATAACCAATGTCTACAATTGCAGATTTAGAGTTCGTATTTAAACCCACACTATTCAGATAAGCCAACAATCCTGGGTGTTCAATCTGTGCATTTGTCAAAATGCGCTCTTCCAGAGTTTGCAACACAGGCATTAAATGATCGATATTTTCATTTTCAACGGAGACCAACTTGTTTGTCGGCCAAAATCCCAGTCTTGCAAAATTTTGAAGCTCTTCATGAGATAGTTTCAATCCATATCTTTCTTGTATAAATTCAGACAGATGGTTTGGATAATATTGCACACGCGCTATTTGAAGAATGTCATCAAAATTTGAAATCATCGGTACTGTGATTGCGCGGCGGGAAAGCACCAAGTAATCTGATGCAATTGCGTTGGCATCATTGGATACCCATTGATCGTAAACTAATTTTAAGATTTGTCCCTCGCGTGCAAGAAAATACAAATGCTGAATACCATCGGCAGCAGCTTTTGCCGCTAACCACTGCACAAAGGATAGAATCAAAGGTCCGGCAATAGTGAATCCAGTCGCCCAAGCTGTGGCAGGAACGAGATCGGAAGGATCAAAGTGAGGAAAAAATAAAGGGCGAAAATTCGCTTGAACAATTGTCCCCAGAGTAAGTTGCCGGTTTAGATCATCACAATATAATGTATTCTCAATGATTGGCCCAAAACGGGGAATTGCTCGTGCCAATTCAACGGGTCGCAGTACGTGTAGGACTTTGGTGATTTTCATATCGCTAGGAATTTGAACATCGGAGTGTTCGTTGTCTCCAATCACCATGATTTCACTTGGAGACACCTCTTCTTGTATCAAAAGTTGACGATAAAAATCACCGGTATCTTTTCTTAGGCCGCTATCGGAAGATAAATAAAACGCATGCCATCCGCTGATTCCGTGGCGCTTTAGCATCTTCTCAATAACTGGCTTTGGCAGGTACATATCGCTGGCTAAAATGACGCGTTTGCCCAAAGTAATCGAGAGGTATAGCAAAGTGATGATTTCCGGTCGCGGCGTGACGATTTCCAGCTCAACAGTTTCCTCATGGCTACGCAATTGATTGATATCTCTAGGTGAAAGTCCAGACAGGATAGCAAGCTCTGCAAAAATAGCATCCAGACCAATATCGCGTCCGGCTTTCTGACGCGCCTGAGTTTCTGCGACGGCGCGCAATTCAAGATAAAGCTTGCCTGCTTCGCCTCCAGCCCGTTGGGCGACAATATTTTTAATATTTTCAGGATTGAGAAGCGGTCGTGTCAATAACGTATCAAAAATATCAAAAACAACTACGCGCAGAACTGGATCAGCCAACATAGCCTGTGTGTTTTCCTGATTGCGTAGCAAATATTGTTCAAAGCGCCAGCGAGACCAGCTCATGGATTGGCTGTCTCGAAGAATGATGGCATTGAATCCTGATCGCTTGGTCACCAAAACAAATAAACGTTCTATGCAGTGCGCCAGGGTTGCGTCGGTTTGTCCTGCTTCTTCAGGAAAATCCTCAATCTTGATATGCGCTTTAAACAACGGTCGCAGAGCATCCGTTCGAGCCCAAAACATCGATCCTGCCGGAAAATCAAAATAGCCTCTCGGGATTTTCTCGATCCCCAGTTTGTTGCACCAAAGGCGCCCCAAAGCTTGATTGGAAAGCCATGTGTGTGCCGCATAAGTTATTTTTGAAAAACCTTGGGGATAAACAAAGCCGACAGCTTTTTCTCCGGTCAGCAATGCAAAAATTTTTTGAATTTGTAATTTGCTTCCAAGTAGATTTGTTAGTAAATATTCTCGCCACCCATCAGTAATACCATTGTTATGCAAAGATTTTTTACTGTGAAAATGAGCTATATATTCATATTGTTGAAGCGCATCTCCAAAAATACAAAATAGGGGCGCAATATCGCGTCCGCGGTTGGGCACGATGGTGACGGTCAGCTGCTCCAATTGAGGCAACTGAGAAAAAGCTTGTCTGCACGTTTGGCTTGCTGCCTCATTGGGTGTTGAGATAAACAGATCATAGGGAAAGGGCATGTTCTCCAAGAACTTTGCAAATTCTGCTGCCAGCTCCGTATAAAAAATATGAGCGTGGATCGCAATGCGCCCCGGTGGTGGCGTTGTTAAAGGAGCTACTATAGATAAATCCATCATGCCTGCTAAAAAGCCACTGGCATCCGCATCCATAGGTAACTGATGAATAGCATCGATCCTACCGGAACGCCATAACTCATAATGCCCCATTCCAGAAAAAAGAGGGCCTGCCATTCGATAAACCATATTTAGCACAACGTTGCGCCATCGTGCCGGCAATCGCCAGTAGATTATTTTCAACCCAGGGAAAATTCTACGGCGCAAACCATCCCACGCCTCGTGATATTGCCCGCGAATGATCCGGATCAAGAATCGCAACGGAGCTGTCATTCTCCAGGAAGTTGAATGAAATAAACTATGAATGGTTTTATTTAGATCGTTAATTATGCTATGAAGCTCACTAATTGTTTTATTGAGCTCGCTAATTGTTCTATGCAGCGATTGTTCACGATGAGTACTTGCCAGTGCTTCTTGCTCGAGGCGATTTTGCAAAGAAACAACCAGATTCTCCCTGTCGGCTAATTGGTCCCGGAGATCAGAAATAAGGTTTTCTCTAAATTCAATCAGATCATCCAGTTGTTTACCGGTTAAAAGCATTTTCCATTTATCGAAAACCTTACTTCTCGATTCCCTCACAAAATCTTCGTCATATCCAAGTCCCATGCCAGAGTGGCCATGATTCCGGTAAACGGCTGTAATTTCACCAATATGCAGTATTTCACTGTGTTGCACGAGCTGAATCCAGAAATCCCAGTCTTCAAAAACCCCAAGATTCTCATCAAAGCGACAATGATCTTTGGTTACCAAAGACTGTTCAAACAGCATGGCATGAATCGGAATGAAGTTTCTTCCCCAGAGCCGGCGCTGATCGAATGGTTCATTAAATTGAGTGCTGGTCTCAAGCTGCCCATCCACATAGTATTCAACATGTACACCGGCATAAGCGCATCGAACATTCGGATGGCTTTGCAAGGCAGTGACGAGATTTGATATATGCTCCGGATAAAATAGATCATCGTCATCCAGAAAAATCAGATAATCGCCTTTGGCCGCATTCAACCCGATATTGGCTGCTCGAGCTCGATCCAATGGCACAGCGCTTTCAGCCATTCGCAGCGGAAAATGCCCGCACCATTCTCCTGCTTGGCGATGACTCGCGCCTTTAGCATTGACAATGACTACTTCAATATGTTGATAAGTTTGTGAAGCTACAGAATCCAGCGCATCTTCAAGTGTTGCGCGATCCATACTGCGAATAATGACACTAACCAGGGGAAAAACAGCGCTGTTTTTTTCAGACATCCTTGAATTCCGGAATCAGTTAAGAAGCAACTAGAAAAGCCTGCGATATTAGCCCTTCAACAGGCTTTCGAGATACAAACGTAATTTTAGCATTATTTGCAGCATGTCTCTAAAAGCCACTTTCTTTTCAGCTTCAATAAAGGCTTCAGCGTATTTGTGACCTTCCTTCCCAGGTAGATAAAGACCTCGGTAACCTGCCAGTCCAAGGCTGGCAGAAAGATAATCGCAATGGGAAAGTGGCAGCACGTAGCGGGAGATTGCCTGTTTTTTGAGATCAATGACACTACTGATGTCTACCACACGAGTGGCGGGCAATGGACTCCATATTTCGTAAATGAAGGCACGACCTGGCATCCCCCCACGCTGCCAACAAGACAATACCGCTTGTCCGATGGCGACATGGTCACGATGATAGTCAAGCACCGAGGGTAAAAACAACCAGTCCGGTTTAAATTCCAGTAGCAGAGTCTGCACTTTCTTTTCGAAACGGGGTGAATTACGAAAGCTGCCATCGGGCTCATCGAGAAACTCCATATCATTCACGCCCAATACCGCGAGAGATTCCGTGGCTTCCCTACGCCGAATCATCGGCGCATCTGGACCAAGACTACCGGCACCAGCACCATCAGTGACGAAAATAACCTTAATTGCACAGCCTTTCTGCTGAAGCAAGGCTAACGTGCCCCCGCAGCCAAGCACTTCATCATCCGGGTGGGGAGCAAAAACGAGTATTCTTCCGCCTTCAACAGGAGATAACACGGTCGGTAGTGGACAGAGTCCTAACCGGGCTATCTTAGCTTGCTGCCACTTAGCGATAAATTGCTTCATAGATATCCGTAATTTTTATAATATCAGGCCACGCTTTGGCTCTCATCCGACCCTTCTGCGCAGTCGCCTCGCGAAATTCCCTGTCATCCAATATGGATTGGATCGCGGCTATCAAAGCACCCAGTTCCGGCTCAATCAGAAGCGCCCCATCGCCTACTACTTCTGGCACACCACCTACAGCCGTGCAAATTGCTGGGGTGCCCATTGCCATAGCCTCGAGATTGGCTATGCCGAAGGATTCAGAAGCCGAGGTACTGATATACAGATCGACAGCACAAAGGTATAAGCCGATATCTTCAGTAGTAGTAAAAATAATTTCTCGGGAAAACCCCAGTTGCTGTGCTAATTTCTGCAGATCATCGTAATTTCCATCACCCAGAATCACCAACTGAAAACCTTTTTCTAACTTCAATTTGGCACAGGCCTGAATCAGCAGAGAAAATTGTTTGACTGGAGCAATGCGACCAACCGCCAGCAAGTAAACGATATCTTCGCTCCAATCCAGTCGATTTCGTGATTCCCCCTTGCTGTAATGGTTGAGCTTCGGAAGCGCATGAGGTATGTGATACCAGTTCATTGGAACCGGAGAAATTTCCAAGTCACGAGCGATCTGAGCAATACCGCTTTGGGTTGGCGCAATAACCCAGGAAGCATTTAGTAGCGTACTTTTTTCCCATTTACGCATCCTATTCATGACATGCCGACCGAGATGAATGCCATCTTCGTGTATCGCTTGCGCGTAACAACCAAAACCATGCTCGGTCACTCCCCATACCAGTTGACATGCTGGCTGAAAACGCAAGAAAAAACAGAAGCCCGCTGCGATAATTGGATCGTGACAATGCACATGCGTATAACCATCTCTTACGGCTACTTTTGCAGCAAGCCGCCCCATATTAAAACGCTCCAGCAAAACATAAAATAACATTGGAAAATTTGTAGAGGTTTTACCCATGCTTGCAAAACTTGAGAACAAACGATGCAATCTCAATTGCCAGCGCGCGGCACGTTGCCCAAGATCAATCTGACAAAGATAATCCGTGACAAACCCACGTCGCGAAAGCTCCTGAATTAGAGGGGATAAACTCTGCCCCAACCCATAGCGCTTGTCGGCCTGGCTCTCGCGCGTAACCATAAGAATTTTCATTGATACCGCTTCTGCTTTTGATAGATTCATGTTCTATAGCGCTTTGATCCGATGATATGGAATCGATATTCTTATGTCTTATGCCCAAACAATTATAAATAATATCTGATACACCAAGCCAGCCTCTCTTGAAGATCTGTCAAAAATGACAAGCCACTTCACACAAACCTCATTCTGGACATAGAGACAACGTCCATGCTATATTTCATGCAGTGAAACTTAATAAGTTAGAATAAATAAACAATTAGAGCATGTTTGCTTTATATTATCGCCAATACACAAGTAGACATTTTCACATTACTCATACAGCGCCCAAATTTAATATTCAAGAGTTTGCCTTTTTCAATTATCCTTATCAATCAATAATAACATCGATCATCTACTCACTTAATTTTGTAGATTTGGAATAAAGACATGCAAGATATGTATGAGTGGTTGCATTACTTTAATGCATACGGTTGGTTTAGCCTGATCATCTTTCTTGAATATCTCTTTCCGAATCGTCGCTATGAATTGTTAAATCAAGGTTGGTTGAGCGACCTTTTTCATACCTATGAGCCCATGGCTCGCGCTATGTTAATCAATGCCTGTGCGGTAGGCATTCATGGTTTACTACCGATGCAGGGCCCTTTGAAAGATCTACTCTTGGAAGCACCGGCATGGCAAGTATTTTTGATGGCTCTATTTGTCAGTGAGACAAGTTTTTATTTTGTCCATCGACTGCTTCATTGGAATCCGATCTTATGGGAGTTTCATCGAGTACATCATAGCTCGACACGTTATTACTCTTTGATGACGTCACGCTTCCATTTGCTGGATGTGGTTTTGTTTATTGCTCCTTATGTGGTCATCATGGGGTGGTTTGGAGCCGGGGGCATCGGTTTACTTTGGTTTAGTTTTTTTCAAGGCTTTGTGGATCGTTATGGTCATAGCAATATTAATGGACCCCATTTTAACGGACGGATCTTGATGACGCCTCATTTCCATGCCTGGCATCATTCCACTGAACCAGAAGCAGCTGATAAAAATTTCTCGCGAAATCTGGTGATACTGGACTATCTATTTGGAACCGCGTACTACCCAAAAGATAAAAAAGCGCAGAATTTCGGCGATCAAAATTACAGTAACAACTATATCGTGCAGCAATTATTGCCTTTTTATTATGTAGCAAGAAAGATGAAACACTATGTTTCAAGTATTTTCTCACGATAATGCGTTTCTCATTATTACCATACTTGATTGATCGTCACATCACCCGATGCACTGGCTAGATATTGGTCGCTTACTGGCGGCGCTAGCAGTAGCAATGGCACACTTGTCACTCATATTCAAGCTCGGTTGGAATGATACATGGGCCACTGTGGCACTCTCGTGGTTCTTCGTGCTGTCTGGCTTTATTATGGCGCATGCTCATCCGGACTGCCGTCCAGTGCGCAAGGTGCTAGTCGATTTTTGGCTGCGCCGTATTATTCGGATCGTGCCCGCCTACTGGATTTTCTTGATACTGTTTGCAGTTTGGTTTGCTTGGGGAATCGGACAATATGGAGTACATTGGTTTCAAATAGTTGGGCGCCCGGAATTCTTAACATTCGATATCGCTTCAAGCGCATATCTGTCAGATTGGCAGACGAAATTCATTGGCCACTTCTTATTTCTTGGGGCATTCGATGAGGCATCGAGCGGGCGTTATTTGTTTTCTCCGCCACTCTGGTCACTTTATAGCGAGATGTTTTTTTATCTATTGTTCCCATTCCTTATGCCACTGGTTCTATATATTAAAAAAGAATGGGGGCTAAGTCTGGCATTTGTTTTGTGGCTAGCACAAGGTGTCATTATCTTTGTTTGCGTGGAACAATTACCCAATCGTGATTTCGTAACCACACAAGCCATTATCTACAGCAATCCTCTGGTGAGATTGATTGAGTTCGTCATCGGAATATTGGCATGCCATTGGCTGAGTTCCGCAAGTCATTTGGCTTGCCAGCGATTACGTAATCCAATCTTTATTGTCATGAATCTGATTGCTTTAGTTGGCATCATCATGGTCGCACCCAAGATCCCCACTCCATTTAATCTTTATTGGATTGCCGTTCCTTTGCTGTTGTGGAATATCTTAATACTCAGTCAAATAAAATTTACTTTTACGAAATTTTCAGTTATCGCAGGCGGATCGAGCTATATCATTTACTTAATACACTGGACATTATGGGAAATGGCTCATGCATTGAATGTGCGCATTGATTCGCCAAGTGTTGCATTGGGTCTGATGACTGCATTAATCATCCTTAGCGTTCTGCTATGGCTATTCATTGATCAACCCGTACGAAACTGGCTTTATGTTTTAGCCAGAAATCATGAACTACTGAATCGAAGAAATGATGTTGATAAAAAATCTTAATGATTACATAGCAACAATCCTACAGTGCACAGTATTTCTCAAGGTCGGCTAGCAAAATAGCGAGGTGTTCCACGCACTTTACTTGACCGATCAACTGATCGGCAAAATCCATGGATATGAAGCAATATTCCAAACAAAAGACCCACCTATTAGATGGGTCTTTTGTTTGGAAGAACTTGTAAATTTTCTACTTTCTAAGCTGAGACTTTTCCAATTACTATGTCACTTAGAATTCCTCATATTCATCGCCGCCACCTGCCGCCACTTTTCGTGGTTGAGATGGTGTAATAGCGGCACTTGGATTGACTACCGTTTTTTTAGCCGCCGGACCACGATTTGGCAGTTTAGCAATAGTGTTTGCACGATTATTTCTTCTGACAGGTGCTGAAGCCACATGGCTGCCACCGGACAATTTGAATTGAGTAACCGCTTGTATTAACGCCTGAGCCTGCTCTTGCATCGATTCTGCCGCAGCTGACGCTTGTTCGACTAAAGCAGCATTCTGCTGTGTCGCTTCATCCATTTGTGTTACCGCTTGATTGATCTGTTCAATACCCGAGCTTTGTTCTTGTGAAGCCGCAGAAATCTCACTCATGATGTCTGTAACCCGCTTAACGGCAATTACAATCTCATTCATCGTCGAACCGGCTTCATCCACCAAGCGGGTACCATCCTCCACTTTGTTCACAGAGTCATTAATCAATTCCTTGATCTCTTTGGCAGCTGCGGCAGAACGTTGTGCCAGTGTACGCACTTCGGTAGCTACGACTGCAAATCCACGACCTTGCTCGCCAGCACGGGCAGCCTCGACTGCTGCATTCAGTGCCAGAATATTGGTCTGGAATGCAATGCCATCAATAACACTGATGATGTCGACTATCTTCTTGGAGCTTTCATTGATTGAACTCATGGTTTCCACCACTTGACCAACCACAGCACCGCCTTTGGCTGCAATTTCCGAAGCGCCTGATGCCAATTGATTAGCTTGGCGAGCGTTATCCGCATTTTGTTTCACGGTAGACGTTAATTCTTCCATTGAAGATGCAGTTTCTTCCAGACTGGAAGCTTGTTCTTCTGTGCGTTGACTGAGATCGGAATTGCCCGTGGCAATTTCACCTGATGCGGTTGAAATTTGGTCGGTTCCCATGCGTACTTTGCCCACCAGATCTGCCAGATTGTCGTTCATTGTTCTCAACGCTTGCAGCAAGCGGCCGGTCTCGTTGGTTGAATTGACCTCAATGCGACTGGTCAGATCACCCGCTGCGACCGCATTCGCCACTGCAATGGCCTCATTGAGTGGTGTAGTAATTGCTCGTATCAACAAAAACCCGATAATCGCGGCAAAAAATATGCCCAGCGCAATAACGGTAATGCTGGTCATAAAGATATTTTTGTAATCATTTTGAGCCGCTGCATATTCTTTTGCACTCTCATCACGCTGCAATTCAAGTAACTTGAACAAGGTTGCGTGTGCCGCGTCAAATTTAGATGTTGCAGATAGGGCATTTGTAATAGCGACGTCATAATCCCCAGCAGCAGCCAAAACCATCGTCTGATTGCGTGGCTCGACATATGCTTTCCATTGTTGATTAAAATTCTCAACCAGTGTTGCTTCTTCAGGAGTTAGATTAGTCGCCGAATACTTCTGCCAAGCGACGGCAATCTCGGCATCGCGCTGATTAGTCATCTCTTGTCTTTCTTTTACTAATTCAGCATTTCTCCCATAAGCAGACATCACCGCATTTAGGCGTGTGCGTTGCATACGATCCAGAGTTAACCCCAAATCCCCTAATGGCACGGCGCGATCCTCATAAACCCCTCTGAGAGAATCGTTGGTCTGATTAAGACCATATATGCCCAAACTACCTACACCAATCAATAAAACCGACAGCATGCCAATCACCAATATCAATCGTGACTTAATCGTCATATTATTAAACATTAGAATCTCCCTTTGGTTTCTTTACCCAATTGAATAATCGTTGTCATTAATTGATGGTTTGATCAATTAAACCCATCCCACTACTACCCATTAGCTTCTCGATATCAATTAATATCAACATGCGTTCTTCGACTGTCCCAAGACCCATGATATATTCCGTATCAATAACCGAACCGAATTCCGGTGTCGGACGCATCTGTTCTGCTTCCAGAGTCAACACGTCGGATACCCCATCCACCACGATCCCCATGACGCGACCCGCTACATTCAAGATAATGACCACGGTAAATTGATCATAATCCGCAGTACCCAGCCTGAATTTAATCCTCATATCGATAATCGGAACGATAATCCCACGCAGATTGACCACCCCTTTGATAAACTCCGGCGCATTCGCAATTTGCGTGATCGAATCGTAACCACGAATCTCCTGCACTTTGAGTATTTCAATCCCGTATTCTTCTTCCCCCAAACGGAAAGTCAGAAATTCATTGCTATTGTGGCTGAGTGATAGTCCGTGCGATTCATTGGCTTTATCTGCTGCCTGGCCTCGTAACATGTTAGTAACCTCCTGTGTTTGCACCTAAAACTGATTCATTGATAACTAATGAGTGTCTGGTCAGGTATACCGCGCTGGATAAGCGAAGCCTCTATACGCTCCATGCTTTAGCGGGGATGTTGTTTCTAGTTTTGTTCAAATACCGCACATCTTCGGTTCTGGATAACAAGCTCATATAAAGCCATTTGTGACTATCATCATCGTTACTACTGACGCCTGAATCAGGCTGGCTCTCAGCATAATCAAGTTTGATATAGGGGAAATCGGACAGTAAAAGCTCACGAACTTTGCTGCTTAAAATGAAGCTATAACTGTAGACGACCTCTTTACCGATTTCATCATCTTGGTCATCTACTGGCGACACCAGCATATTGATACCATTTCTCAAACAGCGAATTGAATTTGCTCCCAGACGCATATCATTGGATACCGCACTAATTCTTAATGTGTTAAGAATGCTTTTATCCAGAACTTCAAAGTACAAACCATACAAATTGCTCATGATGCCGCCCATTTGTTTGACTTTGAAAAACAGCGAACCATCATCCATTTCCTCAATGGTGACCCAAGCCATTGGTTTAGTTTGATCAACTATTGCACCGTTAACCATAAAAGAAATTGTTGTCATTTTTGCACCTCCTGAATTAAGCCAATGTTGCTATTTTGGTAGAGCAGAAATTGCCTCTGTCTCAGGGTGAACTATAGGGTGCAAACGAAGCTGAATTGTGGAGCAAATGTAAACTCTTTGTTAAATGTTAGACATATTTATATAATCATATGTTTATAAATGATAATTTATTATCATTCTCATACTTAATGAAGGATAATCGATGATAAATCTTTAGAATGGAGCCACTGTTTCTGATGCACTCCGGATAACCTGACAAAAACCGATAGGGTTATTCTGCAGTTGAACACTTTCCAAGTTCGATGCAATCCAGCGCATATAATGATGTTCATGCTTACAGCATGCCCTCATTCTTCTGTTAGAATCAGAACATGGGATACACACCAAAATCATGAACCGATCCTGCAGCTCTTTTTGTCAATTCATTAAGTAATAAATCTTCTTTGGTATCAACCCATTCGTAATGAATATGCCTTGTCCGCTCGATAATGTTCGCATCGTTCTCAGTCACACTAGTCACCCTGGCAATATCGGTGCAACCGCACGTGCCATGAAAACAATGGGACTGAGTTCACTGTATCTGATTAATCCGAGACTTTTTCCCGACAAAGAAGCGGATGCGCGTGCCGTCAGTGCACGCGATATCCTGGATAAGATAAAAATTTGTACTGAGCTTGATGATGCGCTGGAAAATACTGTACTAGCTGCTGCGATTACAGCTCGAACACGTATGCTCTCGCATGATGTTTTCGATGCTCGACAAGGAGCACATGAGTTATTGCGTTACGCACAACAAAAACAGGTTGCATTGCTATTTGGTGCTGAAACTTCCGGCTTAACTACAGCAGAAGTTAATAAGTGTCAGATCATCATTCATATTCCCACCAATCCAGAATTCGCTTCGCTAAACCTGGCCAGTGCAGTACAAGTGATGGCTTATGAATTACGTATGGCGCTAACGGAAACGAGCCATCATGAAACACAATCCATAATTGGATCGCCAGCTAATTTTAATGATCTTGAATTATTTTATGCTCATCTTGAGAAAATGATGATTGCGTGTGATTTTCTTGATCCAGAAAAACCCAAGCTTTTAATGCAACGTCTACGTCGTTTGTTTGCGCGTGCGCGACTGGAAAAGGAAGAAGTTCAAATTTTGCGGGGCATTTTGACAGCACTCGGGAAACGTTGGTAGATATCAAGCGCTCATTTGCGTGCTCGATATCTACCTTATCATTATTTTTCTAATTTTCTTTGATCAAAGTACCAACTCCCTGATCTGTTAAAATCTCAAGCAACAATGCATGTTCCACTCGTCCATCAATGATATGACAAGATTTAACGCCTTTTTTGACGGCATCTAATGCAGACCCAATCTTGGGCAGCATGCCGCCGGAAATGGTGCCATCGGCAAATAGTTCATCGACTCTTTGTGCAGTTAAACCGGTTAGAAGATTGCCTTCTTTATCCAATACACCGGGGATATTAGATAAAATAATCAATTTTTCTGCTTTGAGAATTTCAGCCAATTTTCCTGCTACCAGATCGGCATTGATGTTATAAGATTCACCTTCAATGCCAACACCAATCGGTGCGATCACTGGAATAAAGTCTTGCGTATCCAATAAGGCAATTAAGGCAGGATCAATCGATTCGATTTCCCCCACCTGTCCGATATTGATCCACTTCCCAGCTGCTTGGCGATCTTCCATCAATAGCTTCTTGGCGCGAATAAAAGCACCGTCTTTACCGGTTAAACCAACAGCTTTTCCGCCATGGCGATTGATCAGATTAACAATATCCTTATTAACCAATCCTCCCAATACCATTTCAACCACATCCATCGTTTCAGCATCAGTCACACGCATGCCTTGAATAAACTCACCTTGTTTTCCTACTCGTTTTAGCATGTCATCAATCTGTGGACCGCCTCCGTGCACGATCACGGGATTCATGCCAACCAGTTTTAGCAACACAACATCTCGTGCAAAACCTTGCTTAAGATGTTCCTCAACCATGGCATTGCCGCCATACTTGATGACAATTGTTTTACCATGGAAACGCTGAATATATGGCAGTGCTTCAGCCAGAATTTTCGCTTTGTCTTTTGCTATCGTTTGGGAATTCACTCAGATTCTCTCAATCACGTTAATTGCAAATTATCTTCAAAAAATATGCTTCATCCCGCATCATTCACGGGCAATTTGCAAGAATTTTTCTTCGCTCATTAATTGCAATAAACTTAATTCTCGCCATAATCGATCCTCAGAATCTTTATACTGTCTATTGCTCATCATTTTAACTTGTTTCTTCTTAGTCGATTGAATAGGAACGAATTCGGATAGATTTCTGATTCCCAGCATGCTATGTACGATGAAACCGCCATAAATCTTATTACCGGCAGAAACCAGCAATATTCGTGACTTCAAAGTAAAGGGTATCTGATGACTACCAAGATATACAGCCAAATCAGTAACTCCATAGAGATTCCCACGCACATTTGCCAAGCCAATGAACCAGGATTGTGTAAGCGGGACTCGCGCTAATTTAGGTATTTGTATTACTTCACTGACTTCACTCATTGGTATCAGATACCGCTCTTCACCTACCGCCACACCCAATACGGTTGGCGAAGTTTCAGTATCTGCTGCATTTTTGATTTGCTCGGTCAGCGTGTATTGATAATCTTCTATGCTGATACTGTCAGTCGAATTAGATGTCATGATTGATAACCATATTGGATGATGAATATCATATTAATTCACATATAGTTTTCATCACTATATACTCTGGAATTATTTTAGAACATTGTATTTTTTACTAAACTCTCACACATTCTGAAGAAGTCATTCAAAAGGCCACACCTCCAGTTGATGCTTAATGTACTTTAAGCAATTGTTTATTCGTTATCAGCTTATTTTACTGTATTATCAGCCATAAAATTTTGAATTTTGTGGAGCAATCACATGAAATATTACACTCCCTTTTGGTTGTCAATTATTATAGTCATTCCTTTCCTGGCTGGCTGCGTTCCTATGTTTGCAGTTGGCACAGCAGCTGGAACTGGAGCATATATCTCAGAAGATCGTAGAACCAGTGGCATGTTTATTGAAGATGAAGGAATTGAGCTCAAAGGCGCACGTCGTATTCATCAGCAATATAGTGATCATGTACACATCAATGTGACCAGTTACAACCGTATTGTGCTTTTATCCGGTGAAGTACCGACCGCAGCTATCAGAGCTGATGTAGAAAAATTAATGATGGGTGTTGAAAATGTACGTAAGATTTATAACGAGCTTGTCATTGCAGCCAATACCACGCTAGCCTCGCGCAGTAATGACACTTTAATTACATCCAAAGTCAAAGCACGCTTTCTTGCTGAACGTAAATTTCAAATCAATCACATAAAAATTGTTACAGAAAACGAGGTGGTATTCCTTCTTGGTGTCGTCACTCGCCAAGAAGCCGACAACGCTGCTCAAATTGCAAGCTCTACAGCTGGTGTAAAAAAGGTAGTAAAAGCTTTTGAATATCTGAATTAATTCTTTTAGTTAAATCCAAATGCTGCCAGTCGACTTAATCGCTGATTTGCGGAAAAGATTTCCGCCAAACCGCTTTTATACCGACGCGACTGATTGTTATGCTTATGCTTATGACAACAGTCGCAAAATCTTCCCTCCTGATGCTGTTCTATTTCCTTTAACTACTGATGATGTTAAATTCATTGTCACGTTGTGCAATCATTACAAGGTTCCACTGATTCCTAGAGGGCGAGGCACAGGTACGGCTGGAGGAAGTTTGCCAGAACTTGGTGGTATTGCTCTATCCATGGAACGAATGCTAAGTATCATTACGGTAGATCCTGCGAATCGAGTGATAGTTGTGGAACCAGGTGTACTAAATCAATCTGTGCAAGACGCCGCCAAGCCACACGGTTTTTTCTGGCCTCCAGATCCTTCTAGCGCCATGTTTTCCAGCATTGGAGGGAACATTGCAACCAGCGCAGGCGGTCCTCACGCAGTAAAGTACGGCACGACTCGTGATCATGTTTTAGGATTAAAAGCCATAACTGGCAAGGGAGATCTGATAATAACCGGCTGTTACACTACCAAAGGTGTTGTCGGTTATGACCTTACTCGTCTCTTAATTGGCTCAGAAGGCACCCTAGCTGTCATCACCGAAGCAACCCTAAAACTAACAGCGCTACCGAGTGCAGTTGCCGGAATGACCGCTCATTTTAGCGATCTAGTAAGTTGTACCTCAGCTATTGTTAATATTATGGCCTTACCACACTTACCAAGTGCCTTAGAATTTCTTGATACCGGATCCTTAGATCTGATACGCAATCGATTTCCAAGCATGTTGCCATCAGATTCTAGTGCTATGCTTATGATTGAAATCGATGGATCCCAGAGCGAAATTCAATGTTCTATCAATGACATACTAGCTGCTTGCAAAACTGCTGGATTAATTTGTGCAAATCAGGTCGATAACCCAACTGCATTATGGCAAGCTCGCAAGACTTTGTCTCCGTTATTGCGTGAAATTGCGCCTAAGAAAATTAACGAGGATATTGTAGTTCCTGTAACCACTTTACCCGAGTTTTTCACCAACCTTACATACTTGTGTGCTCAATATCACCTTGCCAATGTTAATTTTGGTCATGTAGGTAACGGTAATATACATGTAAATTTGCTAATTGATCCTGACGATACTAGTCAGGCTATTCAAGCTGAGCAGTGCTTGGACGAAATTTTTAATCTGGTGATCAAACTCAGAGGCACCTTATCTGGCGAACATGGAATCGGTTGTGAGAAACGCGCTTTCATCACAAAAGAAATAGACGATAACACATTGAATTTGATGAAAGCTATTAAAAATCTCTTTGACCCCAATGACATACTCAATCCGGGGAAGATATTTCCATGAATAACTAAAATTCTTATGCTAATTTTCAACTATGCGCTTGTAATATTTAATAAATTAAAATCTATTACAAGCGCTTATATCGCTTCTAGGAGCGCATTTAAAAGAAGAAATAATGATCAACTAACAATGCAACAAACAGCAATGCAAGGTATAAAATTGAGTAACGGAATGCTTCGCGCGCCAATTGATCGCTATAATTCCGATATATTTCAATCGCATAATACATAAAAACACCATTCAACAGTATTGAACTGACTAAATAAATTAATCCACTCATCTGTGTAATGTAAGGCAGGATTGTTACAATACACAGGATCACTGTATACAGCAAAACATGTAAGCGCGTAAATTGATCTCCATGCGTTACCGGAAGCATAGGCATACCAATTGATGCATATTCATTTTTCCTATAGAGCGCAAGAGCCCAGAAATGAGGAGGCGTCCAAGCAAAAATAATTAAAAATAATAATAGAGAATCTGCAGCGATATCACCTGTGACTGCTGTCCAGCCAAGGACAGGAGGCATTGCACCAGAAGCGCCTCCTATTACTATATTTTGAGGCGTGAGCGGTTTCAGAATTACTGTATATATAATTGCATAACCAACAAATGTAGCAAGTGTTAACCACATTGTAAGCTCATTAACCCATTCATATAAAATAAACAAACCCAAACCACCAACAATCAGAAGAAAAAAAGTAGTTTCAGGCACGCTCACTTTTCCTTGTGGAAGCGGTCTCCCTTTAGTTCGCGCCATGACGGCATCCATTTTCTGTTCTACAAGGCAATTCAAGGCTGCAGCCGCTCCAGCTACAAGAGCTATGCCAATAGTACCTAAGATTAAAATATCTACTGGAACTGCACCTGGTACCGCCATGAACATTCCTATCACAGCCGTGAAAACAATCAGCGATACAACTCGAGGTTTAGTTAGTCGGTAAAACTGATTAATTCGCGATGCTGTTTCATGCCACACCACACTAGTAGTCATGCCATTGGTCTCCTCTATTTATTTCAGCCAATTATTATTTATTGAAACAAAATATATTTAATAGAAATTTGTAATTAATGCTCTAACTGCGAAACGTGTAACAATCTTTTTATATCCTGCCCCATCTTGGTACCATCAATATCTTCAGGAAATCTCATCATCAGATTGCCTATGGGATCTACTAAATAGATATGCTTTGAATGAATATCACTGCTTTCTATGTGACTAAGAATCTCGCTATCTTCCGCATTGACAAAAAATGTTCCTTCATATTGCTTGACTAATTCCGCATCTGGAGCAACACCATCATTTATGAGCCATAATCTTTCTATACGATGTTTTTCTTTATTTTGCACAAGACGTACTTGACGCATGAAATACAATTTATTTTTGCATGTCTCATCACAGCGCCCTGAATCAACTGTTAGCAAAACCCACTTACCGTGCAGATCTTTCATCCGCAGTATCGTGTTGTCATTAAAATTTGTACCTGTCCCAGTTACTTTGACAATTGGCAACAATTCACCATAATGAGTGCTTGCTGGTCTATATTCAAAATAATAAAGCGCATACGAAACAAATACTGGAGCACTCATCAGCGCTAATAGAAGTAAAAATTTTCTTCTATTTGATTTTTGAACTTTTTCGTTTGACATTCAATGCTAAGAAAATGATTATTGTTGTGACCGCCAATGAAAACCATTGAACAGCATACCCTGTATTTTTACTTGCTCCTGAATTTGGCTTAGTCCAATCACGAATTAGCCCATCGTCCATTTTATCTTTCTGCAGCACTAGCAAAGGCTGCAGTTCTAAACCTGTAGCTTTCTGATATTGCTGTAAGTTAAAATTATTCCAGACAACACTAATGGGATTCTCGTCTGAAAGTGTAAAAGATTTTATTTCTGGCGATACAACAGTACCAATGATTCTAACTTTTTCTTTAATCTCTGTTATCTTAGGTAAGATAGATCTGTCATTTCCCGTCGCTATCCATCCTCTATTGATAACAACACTCAGTTGACTGCTAGCAATTTTCAGTGGTGTAATTATGTGATATCCAGCACGCCCATGATACGTTTTATTGTCCAGAAAGATAGTATGTTCAGTTTGAAATTCTCCTTCAACCTCTATTTCACGATATAGGAATTCTTCAAGTTTTACTGATGTATCTGGTAGCTTTATGGCAGGTTGTTTCGAATACTGATCTAATAGCTCGTATCGTGCATCCTTTTCATCAGCACGCGATAATTGCCATTTTCCTAATTCTATAAAAATGAGAGCAAATATCAATGTGACGATAATCGCCCATATTTTTGGTTCGAAGCGATATCCAAATGCAACCATTTAGCTTTTTATTTCCGATTTGAATTGATTATTACTTGCTTTAGAAAAGATTTCCTGATATTGAAAATCATTTTCTAGATAGAAAACATGCTAGAGATTTATTGCTGATATTTTTAGGATTCTAGAGATTCTAAGCCACATAATAAATAAATTCTCAAACTTTATTAAGTAACAAAAATTCTAGAATCCGTTTTTTATTTCTTACATCAAATAAACAAATATAAACAATCCAAGCCAAACCACATCAACAAAGTGCCAATACCATGCAACACCCTCAAATCCAAAATGATGCTCTGGTGAAAAATGACCGGCAGCACTACGGAAATAGATAACTAGCAACATGATTGTACCTATTGTCACATGAAAGCCATGGAATCCGGTCAACATAAAAAATGTTGAGCCATATGCCCCAGATGTCAATTTCAAATTAAGATCATTGTAAGCGTGCACATATTCATATGCTTGGCATGCAATGAATAGGGCTCCCAGTAATACAGTTGCCAGTAGCCATTTCTTGAGACCATCACGTCTATTTTCTTTTAAGGCCCAGTGAGCTAAAGTACAGGTTACGCCTGAGGTCAATAGTAACATTGTATTGAATGCAGGCAATCCCCATGCTCCCATCGGGGTAAATTCCTCATGTACACCTGGTCCTGCGGTTGGCCATGCCCCAGCATAAGATGACCAGAAATTTGCACCTAATACTGTGCTCTCTTCAGCTAACCATGGTATCGACAAGTTGCGCATATAAAACAACGCACCAAAAAATGCACAAAAGAACATTACTTCAGAGAAAATAAACCAACTCATTCCCCAACGAAATGAGAGATCGACCTGTGCATTGTATTTACCACTTTCACTTTCTCTTGCTACTGCTCCAAACCATCCAAACATCATATAAATTAGAATAGCAAACCCTATCCCTAATAGACCATAACCCAATTCGATTCTATTCATAGTTAAAGCCGCGCCTGAACCCATGAATAATAATGCTGTTGATCCAATGATTGGATATGTCGATGGAGCTGGGACGTAATAATGTCCGGATTCTTGACTCATTCTTATCTCCTCCTACTTATGATTTAATCAATTTCTAACTAACAACCAATTTAACTAACAACAGAACACAGATTACAAAAAGTATGCCGCCTATCAATCCACCAATAATTACTTGTACTGGTTTAAGATTTTCTGCGTCATGCTCAAGATCGCTCTTTTTTCTTATCCCCATAAAGGCAGATAATACTGCTTTAGCTATTTGCCATACGCTTGCATTTGCTTTTTTCTCTGTTATCTTCTCCAATTTTTCAATCCTTTAATTTTTAACTGCGCTCGTACTACCTGGCAATTCGAAAAAAGTATATGAAATAGTCACCGTATGTATATCCGCAGGTAGCCCTGATTCGATAACAAATTGCACTGGCATCTGTCTAGTTTCATTTGGTTTAAGCACCTGTTTTGTGAAACAAAAACATTCAAATTTCTTTAAATGTTTATCTAAGAATCGTGGACTATAACTCGGTATTGCTTGCCCGTTTATTTCACGATCTGATGTATTTACTACTTCGTATGTCACATTAACTGGCTCACCTGGGTGTATCCGAACGCTATTTTGTAGTGGTTTGAATTTCCAAGGTAATCCCCTTGTATTGGCATCAAATTCTACAGTTATCCAGCGTTCTTTATCCACCTTGCTTTCTTCAATCAAAACATCTGGTTGAAGTAAATTATTGATTCCAGTCACTTCACAAAATTTTTCGTAAAATGGAACTAGTGCGTAACCAAAAGCAAACATTACTACCGTGAAAACCAACAACTTTTTCATCATTAATAGATTTGCTTTTGAATTATTTTTTACCATTCTTTTATGATTACTACTAAATAAAGTGAGACAACCGTAATCAATAAAAAAATTGCGGTTCTAAATTTCTTTTGCTTTAAATCAGTTTCATGTGACATACATTTCTCTTATTGCCTTTTAATTAACAATAGGTGGTTTCTCAAAACTATGATATGGAGCTGGCGTTGGCAAGTGAGTCCATTCCAGTGTAGTTGCACCATCCCATGGTTTTTGCGGTGCTTTTTCTCCACTACGAATGCAACTAATCATAATATAGAGGAAAAGTAATTGTGTTGATCCAAATCCGAATGCACCAATACTAGAAATCATATTGAAATCTGCGAATTGTAGAGCGTAGTCGGGAATTCTACGTGGCATTCCTGCAAGCCCTAAGAAATGCTGCACAAAGAAGGTTAAATTAAAGAAGAACATTGATAACCAAAAATGCCATTTACCTAATGTTTCGTTATACATACGCCCAGTCCATTTAGGTATCCAGTAGTATGCACCCGCAAATAAGGCAAATAGTGATCCAGACACCAAGACATAGTGGAAATGCGCAATTACATAGTAGGTATCTTGTACTTGTATATCGATTGGAACGATTGCACAAATCACGCCACTAAACCCGCCGATAACAAATAAGAAGATAAAACCTATCGAAAACAACATCGGGGTTTCGAATGTCATTGAGCCACGCCACATTGTGGCAGTCCAATTAAATACTTTAACACCTGTTGGAACAGCGATCAGCATGGTCGCGTACATGAAAAACAACTGACCTACGGTTGGCATACCTGCTGTAAACATGTGGTGTGCCCAAACAAAACAAGACAATATGGCAATTGAAGCGGTCGCATAAACCATTGACGAATATCCAAACAATGGTTTGCGCGAGAATGTAGGAATTACTTCTGAAACAATACCAAATGATGGCAGAATCATAATGTAAACTTCTGGATGACCAAAGAACCAGAAGATATGCTGAAACATCACTGGATCGCCGCCACCTGCCGCATTAAAGAAGCTTGTACCAAAGTGCCGATCGGTCAGTAACATCGTTACTGTGCCAGCTAGAACAGGCATAACTAAAACCAGCAAATATGCAGTGATCAACCATGTCCATACAAACATTGGCATTTTCATTAATGTCATGCCAGGCGCACGCATATTTAAAATTGTTGTGATGATATTAATTGAGCCCATAATTGAGGATGCCCCCAAGATATGAACTGAAAAAATCATCAAATCCACGCCAAGACCTCCTTGAGTAGAAAGAGGCGGATAGAATGTCCAACCACCTGCTGCTGCTCCACCTGGGACAAAGAATGAGCTAACTAACAAAGTTGCAGCAACTGGCAACAACCAAAAACTCCAGTTATTCATTCGAGCAAATGCCATATCGGGAGCACCGATCATCATGGGCACTTGCCAGTTAGCAAAACCCACAAAAGCCGGCATAATTGCACCAAAAACCATTATCAGTCCGTGCAATGTTGTAAATTGATTAAACAACTCAGGCTCTAATATCTGAATACCAGGTTGATATAATTCTGCTCGAATTCCCATTGCCAATGTTCCACCAACTAGGAACATAGCAAAGCTAAACCACAAATACATCGTTCCAATATCTTTGTGATTTGTCGTTGTAACCCAACGCATTATTCCGCTGGGATGATGATCATCATGTCCATGACCGTGCGCATCACCATGTACTGCTGCCATAGTTATCTCCTTTTACTTATCTGTATGCATTGATGTTTTAACTGCAGATGCACTTAACTGAGCAGCTACCCATTTAGCATAATCATCCGCTGCCATAACTTCTACCACAATAGGCATAAACCCGTGATCTTTACCACACAATTCCGCACATTGCCCACGATATATACCTGGCGCATCTGCTTTGAACCATGTATCCCGTATAAAACCAGGAACAGCATCCTGTTTAATGCCTAGTGCTGGAACCCACCAAGCATGTATCACATCGTTTGCTGTCAAAATAATACGCACTTTCTTATCTACTGGCACAACAACACGATTATCAACCTCTAGCAAATAATTCTCACCTTTAGGTGCCTTATTCTCAATCTGAGTTCTTGGAGTTGATAATTTACTGTAGAAACTAATTCCTTCACCTTCACCTTGAAGATATTCATAGCCCCACATCCACTGATAACCAGTAGCCTTAATCGTCATATCTGGACTCGAAGAATCCTTCATTGCTATAACAGTTTTCGTTGCTGGCCATGCCATAACCACAAGAATAAGACATGGGATTACTGTCCAAATTATCTCAACAGAAGTACTATGATGAAAATTAGCTGCCTTATAACCTAAAGATTTACGGTGCTTTAGCACGGAATAAAACATCACTCCAAATACACCAATAAATATGACCAAACAAATCCACATAAGCCAAATATGCTGATCGTAGATATCTTTTGCTATGATACTCTGCGGTTCGGGCAGATTATATTTAGACCCTACCGCCATGCCTGAGTACAAAGCGAGAGCGGACACCCCCGCCAGGGTTACTACTGATTTACTTCTCATATTTTCCCCCCACATGATTACTAATTTTACAGATTCCAAGTACTACTAAGAACTCGTTACACACCTGAATTATTTAATCCAGTCAGCTCACGAAGGATATACGTCTAATCTTGCTTACAAGAACTACTCTATAATTGACGATAGCCACGTTTCCTAAGCCGAATTCTCTTTTTATCCGCAACTTAGATTTTATTAGTTATAGATACCTTCTACATGCTAATCAATCGAGTGGAAATTCTAGCATGCCGATCTTGCCCTAACAAGGAAAAATCATGATTTTTATAGCAATATTCCCCTATTTATGAAATGGTATTCATGCTTTATTCTTTTCAAAAACACTCTTTTATGGCTGGAAATTCTTTCTGATCTATACTTGTGATTCCGTTTATAAACAAGATTAACAATTGATCAACCCACATTTTTACTGACGATTCAGCCTCGCTCTTTATTTATCGTGATAGAGATAAATAAAGAGCGATCTTTGCAGAATCACGTAAATAAGACTCCTGCATAACCTCCCCTGCCAGTGCAATACTCAACTAAAATAGTGGAGTTGTCCCAATTTGACGGACATTTTTTCATGGAGTCGAGTGAGTCTCGACCTGTGAAAGCGGATTGCAATTTATCGCGATTTTATTTTTCTCATTCAGTTTTCTCTCAAAATTGTTTGGTGA
>JAGOKN010000122.1 GCA_017994575.1 Nitrosomonas sp. | reverse complement strand
GCTGGTTTGCCATGCTTCGATATGAATTCGTCGTGCTTCTGATGATGACATCGTTCCTCCTTGTAAAAGGCTTGAGGATAGCGATGATGTATCAGGGTGTTAATGTGGAAGGGTTAGAGGCTTACGGATTACCCAGGTCTTGTTTGACATTCAAGACAACCGGTCGTATTATTAGGTCATGTCTAAGTCAACCAAAAAAGAATTCAATAGAGAAAATCTGTTAAACCAGGGTGTTACTCTATTCATGGAACAAGGCTATCATGGGACAGGGTTACAGGAAATTCTGGACGCGGTAAATGTTCCCAAGGGTTCTTTTTACAATTACTTTGGCAGTAAAGAGGATTTTGGTGCTGATGTCATTCAACACTACACTGAGCCGTTTATTATGCAATTAACAGCCCACTTGAATAACTCCGGCGCTGATGCACTCAGTGCAATCAGGCGCTATTTTGATGAACTCATTGTAGAACTTGAAAAGAATGAGTTTAAAGGTGGCTGTCTGTTGGGTAATTTCATGGGAGAAATAGGGGATACCAGTGAAGTTTGCCAGAAATCGCTGCAATCCGCGGTTAAGCGTTATCGGGATTTATTACAACTCGGGTTGGTAAAAGCGCAGCAGCAAGGTACGGTAAGGCTGGATAAATCAGCAGAAGAAATGGCTGATTTGTTGGTGAATACTTGGCAAGGTGCTTTATTGCGAATGAAAATAGAAAAATCATCCGCTCCGATTAAGCAGTGTTGTCAGGATTTACTGGGAGATTATTTCAGGTCATAATTTTTTTTACTCAAATAAATACGACCGGTCATATTTTTTTAATTTCATTTAATAGGAGATAAAATGCCAAAATACATTATTGAACGGGAAATTCCCGAAGCAGGTTCACTGACACAACAAGACTTGCAAGCCATTTCGCAGAAATCATGCGGGGTACTGAGCAGCATGGGACCACGAATCCAGTGGCTGGAAAGTTATGTGACGAATGATAAAGTCTATTGCATCTATATTGCGCCCAACGAAGCGACCATCAGAGCGCACGCCGAGCAAGGTGAGTTTCCCGCTAATCGTGTTTCACGAATCAAATCCGTGATCGATCCGACTACCGCTGAGTAGAGATGGAGAATTAAGATCGCTCATGAAAATGAGCATTAATAAAGGAGGTAATGTCCATGCAATCCTATGTCATTCGATCCACGATATTCATTCTAATTCTGACTGTCGCTGGTATCTCTGAGTCTTTTGCTGAGAATACAGCGGCAAGCGTGACTAAGAAACATGAAGCTCCCGCAGAGTCTGGAGGTGGTCATAAGCATTACATGCAATCAGATGAGGGGCAGAAGTCAGGTCCGGATGGTCAGCTTGCACCCAAGTTGCACAACTTAGGGGAACATACGTTTCCCGTTAGTACACGCAATCCGTTAGCGCAGCAATACATCAACCAGGGTCTCAATCTTGCCTATGCATTCAATCACGCCGAAGCACGCCGGGCGTTCCGCGAGGCGGCGCGGTTGGATCCCGGGCTTGCGATGGCTTATTGGGGGCAAGCACTCGTGCTTGGTCCCAACATTAACGCGATGATGGAGCCGAACGAAGAGCCACAGGCTTTGGAAATTGTGCAGCAGGCCAAATCACTAATGACGAATGCATCGCCAAGGGAACAAGCGCTTATCAGCGCGCTCGGGAAGCGTTACTCGGGACAGGCTGGACAACGGGAGGCGAATAATAAGGCTTACGCGGAAGCCATGCGGGAAGTACATCAGCGTTTTCCAGATGATGCGGATATTGCGATGCTGTATGTGGAATCCATGATGGATCTGCGACCTTGGGGCTATTGGATGCTGGATGGTCAGCCGTATGAGGGAACAAGCGAAATCGTCGCACTGACCGAAGAAGTGATGCGGCGCAATCCAAAGCACCCAGGCGCTCTACATATGTATATCCACCTGATAGAGCCGACAAGTACGCCCGAGCGAGCAGAAAAAGCAGCCGATACACTATTGACGCTGATGCCTGCAGCGGGACACTTGATACACATGTCATCGCATATTTATCAGCGCGTAGGCCGGTATGCCGATTCAATGAAGAGTAATCAGCTTGCAATCGCAGCGGATGAAGATTACATCACGCAGAGTCACGCGCAAGGTTTGTATCCGATGGTGTACTATCCACACAACATCCACTTTCTTTGGTTTGCAGCTACGGTGGATGGTCAAAGCAAGATTGCCATCCAATCTGCACGCGAAGTTGCCAGTAAAATTGATGATGCAGTGCTGAAGGCGATACCATTGACAGCAGTTTTCCGTGTTACTCCTTATTGGGCACTTGCGAGGTTTGGTCATTGGCAGGAAATTCTTGCCGAGCCTGCACCACCATCGACCAATCTATTTTTAACAGGAGGCTGGCATTATGTGCGCGGCCTCGCATTGGTCGCGACAGAACAATTGCAACAAGCCGAGCAGGAGCTGGCAGCGCTACGTAAGATCATGAAAGACCCGCTGCTGGATGGTCCTCTACTCTCGAAAAATACTACCAAGACTGTGTTGAGCGCAGCGCCTGAGGTACTCGCAGGCGAGATTGCTGCTGCGCGTGGACAGTTCGACCAAGCCATTGCACATCTTGAAAATGCAGTTCGTTTAGAAGATGCCCTGGTGTATACAGAACCGTTAGAATTTCACTTGCCACCACGGTTGGCACTGGGTGCTATTCTGCTGAAATCAGGTCGGACAGGCGAAGCGGAGACGGTGTATTGGGAAGATCTGCGGCGTAATCGCAATAACGGATGGGCGCTTTACGGCTTGATGCAGGCATTGCGTGCGCAAAAGAAGGATGATCAGGCGGCAACCATCACAGCGCGTTTTGAACAGGCCTGGGCACGTGCCGATGTGAAATTGAACGCATCCCGTTTCGGACGCGAGTGACGGTGTGCCGACACATCAGGATCTGATTGGTGTCTTCTGATAAAACCATTGATACGCTCTTCGAAAGCGATTTCGAGCAATTAAAAAAGATTTTCCTTCGATTCGGGAAACTAATGCTGCAAACAAAAATTTCCTGAATCGTCAAGGTGATCATTGTGCCAATGTTTTCTGGATAAAAGGCGGCATCGTGAAGCTCTCGCACCTGACATCTTCAAGGAACCGAAATTACCATCGCGCTGCTCAGAAAAGGCAATGTGATTGGTTTCTTGGGAGAATATCTGCGCATTAGACAATGGAAGAGACTGCACAAGCATTAGAAGAAGTTGATTGTTACCGCTTGGCATATCAAGATTTCAAAGCACTGTTATCGTACCATGCGGAGCTGGCATGGTACATTTTTGAGCAAGACCTATGCCCACAAACAAAAAATCGAGCGTAAACTCCGCACCTCGCTAATCTTGTTGACTTGAATTAGAAAGGAATCGTGGCATCCAGCGAGAACAAAAATTGATCCTTCCTGCCATCAAACGGGCGGAAGGCCATATCGATGCCATCCGCCCTGTCGTAGCGGATGTTTTTACGGATACTGATATTGCGCATTGGTTTCCAGTCAATTTTCAATCGCTTCGCTGGTTTCCAGTTCATGCCCAGCGTGACTGCGTAATAATTTGCGGGAGCACTGATAAATGATGTATTACCTGCATAGCTGATTCCTTTGTTGTTCAGTGCGGAAAGTATCCGGTAAGGTGAAAAAACACGCCAGCCATTCCGGTCGTGAAAGCGTTCAGCACGTATGCCGATGGATAAATCACGAAAAAGATCATATGTCAGGTGGCTGTTGATGCTATACCAGGCGGCATTTTGAATTCCTTCCGGCAGATTGATGTTACTTGCCCAACCATGGGTATGGTGTAAAACCAAATGAGTTTTGGGCGTGACCCAATGCTGCAGGACAGTGCTGTACATTATCCAGGGTTCATTAACTGCTGTTTGTCCGTACGTTCCACCCAGTGCTATCGAGGTTTTTTGGTCATTACTGTTCCAGCGGATATTGGCTAATCCTCCCCAATTATCTAATTGCTTATCAAAACCGCCATCCCAGCCACCCGTCGCACTGCCCGTGGTTGCGCCAGCCTGAACAAACCAATTTGGATTGATTGTATAACTACCTAAGAAACCCGTATGCGTAAATGGTTCGCCGCTGTTAAGAATATAGGCATGTGTGTAAAAGAAGTTCTCGGGAGCAGGAACGGTTTCATAACCAAGTGGCGTATAAAAATGCCCAGTCTTAATATTGAGACCATTGCCAACCGGTACGTAAGCTTCGAGATAGGCTTGTGGAAATGCGATTCCGTAAGTGCGGGTCGATTTACAGCACAAATTAAGGTCCCAGTTTCCCCTATCCGACGGTTCGCCGGTATTTTCATCGAAGGCTGATATACCAAAAGCCTGAGTATAAATAGCGTCTGTTCCGAATAAGAAATCGAAACGACCGCCAATATCCCATTTTTTGCCTTCTGACTCTACGTTACGCTGTAAAAACAGATTGAGCTGATTCAACTGAAATCGATTGGCTCGATCCGCAAACGTAACGGCACCATTGAAACCATCCGATGGATTATTGGCATTGTAGGTTGCGCCACCGTTGATCCAACCACCCAATTCCAAACCATTTTCCTTGAACAGGTTTGTCAAGCTATTCGCTTGTACATTGCCTAAATTCAAGAGAGTCAATAACAGAGTCCCTACCCAAGGGTAGGGTGTTTGATTAATGTTTTTTGATTTGCGATCCATTATTTGAATGTTCCATTCAAAAATGGCCTCACCTTATCTCAGTCAAGACAATGGCGTATACCGGGAAAACTATTATTCTCGATTAAGAGAAACCATTAGAAACGCATTCCACTCTGCAGAAGCATCGATGATTATTTGGTTAGGACTGATGCAGTTAATTTGTTTAATCCACGCATATTTGTTTTATAAAAGCTAATGCAAGAAAAGCAAAACATCCAGAATCAGAAAACCGATAGTGCTTTGAAGAGATTACATTTTTAATCAAAAAATCACTATCGGATTCTTTTATTTCTTATCTGATAAGACCCAAAACCCTTTTACTCAACTTGGTAGGCATTCTACAAGTTGTTAGTGTTCGATTCATTCTTGGTCTCGATTGTATGATTGCCTTGTTGATCAGGAATCTCTGATGATTTGGCATATTCACGTTGCAACAATTCTGCTGCTATCTTTCGATGAAAATGAGCCTGTTTTTGTGCTTCTTTTACAGCTTGTTCGTAATAACGTAAATTGGCCGAAGTATGAGATTGAAAATCCTGCCCTCCTCGCCCATAGTATTGGCTTTTATCTTCATAGTGCTGCAAGGCTTTCTTTTTTTCTACAGCTTTTATGGCCATTGCTTTGGCTACATCTTCATAGTAATTAACCAACTGATCATGATCGCTATAAGTTTTTGCATTCTGTGCCAATTTTCTACTGCCAGCATCATGCACTTCTAGCTGACTCAGCTGCGCACACGCAACCAACAGAAAAAGTAGGGGAAAAACCAAAAAATATTTTTTCAGCTTTATGCTCATGACAGTAATTCCAAGTAAAACGACTTGGGAGTATATTATCTGAGTCAATACAGCGAGCCTATTGGGGAAACTATTGTTTTTTACTAAGGAAAACTCTTAAGAAATACTCTGCTTGATCCTATGATTAGAATTACTTTGCATTATTTATAAACGAAATATCAATGTGTTGGTAAATCTTGCAGCAAAACTTAAAAGGCACCCATAAAATCGCCCTTACCCACTTCCAGGCCATTGTGGCGCAAAATTGCATAGGCAGTGGTGACATGGAAGAAAAATTGCGGCAAGCCGTAGTTGTTCAGATAATTGTGGCCAAGCAGTTTTTTCTCTTTCGGTGTGCCAGGACGCAACACGATTTCACGCGTTTCGCTGCCTTCGAATTGCGCAGGCGTCAGGCTTTCGATAAATGCTAAAGTCTTACCGATTCGTGCCTGCAAATCCGCGAAAGTCTGTTCGTTGTCCTCATAGGCCGGCACTTCAACCCCTGCCAGCCGTGCCGATACACTCTTGGCAAAATCGGCGGCAACTTGCACTTGGCGGATTAAGGGAAACATATCAGGATATAACCTGGCATTTAACAACACGGTGGGTTCAAATTTCTTCACAGTTGCGTAAGCTTCAGCCTTGGTCAGAATGGCGCTTAAACTGTTTAACAGTTGTTTGAAAACCGGCACGGATGTTTGATACATATAAGGCATGGTCATAGATCGTTCTCAATTGGTTGATGATAGGGGTTGTCAAATACTGCAATAAGTATCTCACGATTACACAGAGTTTAGTGCAAACCGACTTGCCTGCTGCTGAAGTGGAAAGATACCATTCGTTCTGAAAAATAGTTTGTCCGTGCTGGCGCTGAATAATCCCACGATTATCGTCATTACCGACCGCAACGATCTGGACGATCAACTGTTCGAGATTTTTGCCGCGTGCAAACAATTTCTGCAGTAAAAACCTAATCAAGTGAAAAACCACCAGCAGTTAAAAGAGTTGCTGCACGTAGCCTCCGGCGGCGTGATCTTCATCATCACCCAGAAATTCCAGCCGGAAGAAGGCACGTGTATGAAGAGATTTCGGATCGTCGCAACATCGTGGCAATTGCGATAAAGCGCATCGCACGCAATACGGATTCTCAGCCAAAACGGTGAACAACTGAGGTGTGCTGTCAAAAATGGAGTCCATAGGTTTAAGCAGCGAGTAGATTTGCATAGTACTGCTGCGAAAATTGTGCAGGCGATAAATAACCTAATTTTTCTTGCTTGCGCTGTCGGTTATAGAATATTTCGATAT
>JAGOKN010000121.1 GCA_017994575.1 Nitrosomonas sp. | reverse complement strand
TCGACTAATGGTGATCAAATGGACGACAAGCGCAGAGCGCGATCTTGTGCGCGTCTACGAATTTTTAGCAATAACTAATTCAAATGCGGCTATTCAAGTTATACAGCAGCTAATCCAGGGTGTAGAAGAAATACAGAGTTTTCCGCAATTAGGTATAAAATTGAGTGATTTTGAAGATCGGGATGTAAGGCGCGTAATCATTGGGAATTATGAAATTCGCTATGAGTTAACCGATAAAGTTATTTATATATTGCGACTTTGGCATTTTCGGGAAGACCGCTAGTAGATTAAATAGTAACCGCCTAAAATCCTATGAAACAATTCTGTCGTTTGTTTAAATGCATCCAACAATGGCAGAAACATTTCTTCGCTTTTAGTTATTTTACAAGGTCGAGATTACATGGTGATAAAGAAATCGGAACTTTACTCATCGCTTTGGTTATCCTGCGTCGAATTGCATGGCGGCAAAGATGCCCGTCAATACAATTACTGACATGAGCCAAATTAAACCCTTACCGCTAGAACAAGATAACGAAACCAAAGCGGTGTTGAAAAAACTTTCCAAGGCACATCAAGCACTGGCGGAACTGAAAGGCGTCGTGTCCGGCATCCCAAACCAGAGTATCTTAATCAGCACGTTGTCTTTGCAGGAAGCCAAAGATAGTTCTGCAATAGAAAACATCATCACTACCCATGACGAACTGTACCGCAGTGACAGTATCGCGCGGCATTTTGTCACTGCGGCGGCAAAAGAAGTGCATAACTATGCGACCGCTTTGCGTAATGGCTTTGAACAGGTCAAGCGCACAGGCTTGCTCACCAACAACGATATATTGACCATACAGGCCAGTATCGAAGAAAACCGCGCAGGCTTTCGTAAATTGCCGGGCACCGCCCTGAAAAACAACCTGACGGGAGAAACGATTTACACCCCGCCGCAACATCCCGATGAAATCACCGGCCTGATGACAAATTTGGAACGCTTCATCAATGAAGACGAACTCTGCGATTGGGATGCGCTGACAAAAATGGCCGTTATCCATCACCAATTTGAAAGCATCCACCCCTTTTACGACGGCAATGGCAGAACCGGGCGTATCATCAACATCCTGTATCTGGTGCAACACGGCCTGCTGAACAGCCCCGTGCTGTATTTAAGCCGTTTCATCAACCAAAACAAGGGGGATTATTACCGTCTGTTACAAGCTACCCGCAACACAGGCAACTGGGAAGACTGGCTGCTTTACATGTTAGGCGGCGTGGAGCAAACTTCACGGCAAACCACCACCTTGATTATCGGCATTGTCGCGTTGATGCAGCGGCACAAGCACACCCTGCGTGATCGACTGCCCAAGATTTACAGCCAAGATTTGATTAACAACCTGTTTCGTCATCCCTATACCAAGATTGAATTTGTGACGGACGAGTTGATGGTGCATCGCAACACTGCAACCAAATACCTTGATGAGCTGGTGCGGATCGGGCTGCTCTCGAAACACAGGTTGGGCAAAGATAACTATTACCTCAATGATGCGTTGTATGGGCTATTGCAAAATGTAGGAACCAAAAGCGAGTGAACGGTAAGCGCATGAGCAGCACACTCAATAAAAACGATTGTGTGTGCATGAACGCAAGACATGCACAAAAAACTACTATTTCTTGTACATGTATTAAAACATGTTGCGAAAATCGCCTTTTAATGTGCATCTAATAAGCAATATGCCCGATAAATTAACCTCCGCCCGATAATAGCTCTATGAATGAGGTTACATCTTAAGTTCCTTTCACTCATTACATTTATACATCCTGTTATCCTCATTGGTGATACATGAAATTTATCCATACCGCAGATATACATCTTGATAGCCCCCTAGTCGGTCTTGCCGCTTATCAAGATGCGCCGGTTCAACAGCTACGAACTGTTACCCGTGATGCGTTTTCCCGGCTCGTCGATGCGGCCATCGAAGAAGAAGTGGATTTTATGGTTATCGCTGGCGACCTTTATGATGGAAGTTGGAAAGATTACAACACCGGGCATTATTTTTGCCGTGAAATGGGTCGTTTGAATAAGGCCAAAATCCCGGTCTATTTACTTTACGGAAACCATGATTCTGAAAGCGAAATGACAAAAAAACTTTCACTGCCGTCAAATGTCAACGTTTTTGAATCCCGCAAACCTAGCACTTACCGTATTGAAACGCTTAAAGTTGCCCTGCATGGACGAAGCTACCGCGAGGCGGCTACGTTTGAAAATCTGGCTTCCAGCTATCCTGAGCCAATCGCCGGATGGCTCAACATTGGTGTACTCCATACTGCATTAGGTGGATATGCAGCCCATCAACCTTACGCACCCTGTTCGTTGGACGAGCTCACCGTGAAAGGCTACGACTATTGGGCATTAGGTCATGTCCATGAACATGCCATTTTACAGAAGGATCCCTGGATTGTTTATCCGGGCAATCTTCAAGGACGCCATATTCGTGAGATCGGTGAGCGGGGCGCAGTTTTGGTCACTGCTGATGAAACAGGAATTCAATCAGTTGAGCGGTTATGTGTGGATATGCTTCGCTGGTATGTAGTAGATGTTGATGCTAGTGTTGCCGCGACCTTACAAGAAGTGGCTAGTTTAGCTGGAAGGGCAATTGAACAACTGATTTTTGAAGTTACTGCGCCAATGCATTTGGCCTTGCGTGTCCGAATAATAGGTAAAACAACCACCCACGGTGAGTTGTTTGGGCTTGAAACGCAATTACGGGAAGAGATATTAGGACAAGTCGCCAGCCAAGGGGCAGACCGTATCTGGGTGGAAAAAGTAAAAATTGAGACAGAATCATCGGTTGATTCTTTAAATATTAATACACGAAGCGATGCAATTTCCGAATTGCAAGGCTTCTTGGATGAGATTGATGAGGATAAGCAATTTCATGAGTTTTTGTTATCTGAATTAAAACCGCTAGCGGATAGGGCACCGCTTGATTTAATCCGTGCTGTTCCTGAGCTGAATTACATTCGTTCAGGCGATATTGAAAGTATTGTCAAAACCATCAAGTCGGGTCTTATGGATTATCTTAGGACAGGGGCTGATTAATTTATGCGTATCTCACGACTAGATTTATTGTCCTATGGCAAATTTACCGATAAGACTATAGCCTTACCCAGGGCAGCTAAAGATTTTCATCTGTTGGTCGGCCCTAATGAAGCCGGTAAATCCACCTTAAGGAATGCCATTCAAGACCTGTTGTTTGGTATTGAAACCCGCTCTCCATTTAATTTTCTTCACCCTTACAATGAAATGCGGCTTGGTTCATTTATTGAACATGAGACTAATCTGCTGGATTTTATTCGTAGTAAAGGCCGTAACCGTACACTGCAAGCTAAAGATGGCGCAATATTGTCGGATGATGCGCTATCATCTTATCTTGGACAAATTGACCGTATCTTTTTCGAACAGATGTACGGGCTTGATCACGAACGATTAGTGCATGGTGGAGATGAAATATTGAGCGCAGCCAATGATATTGGCCGTATTCTGTTTCAGGCGGCAAGTGGCATCGGAAGTTTAGGGGATATACGCGATAAACTGGAGAATGAAGCAGATAAATTATGGGCAAAAAATAGCTCTAAAAGTCGAGAATATTATATCGCCAAAAGTCAATTTGAGCAGGCAGAAACAGCATTGAAAAATGCAGTTGTACGCACCAAAGAATGGCAGGAAGCCAGTTCAACTGTTGACCTTATTGATGTAAATTTGAGCAAATTGCGGGAAGAATACGCGACACTGGAGCAAGAACGGGTTAAGTTGGAGAGAATACGCCGGGTAGCCCCGATATTAACGACGCTTGTTGAATTTGAACGAAATGTCATGGAATTAGGGGAGATCCATACACTGCCTGAAGATGCAGCGCAACGACTGGACCAAGCGGAGAGTATTCTAGCTAACGCTATGCATTCTCAAAAGCTCTTTGAAGAACAAGCACTCAAATTGCAAGAACAAATCGAAAATTTACATCCCAATATCGCTATGCTTAAACGCAAAGAGGATATTGAGTCATTGTCCGATCAACGGCAACTACTACGAAATCACGAACGTGATATCGAACACCGCAAGATTGAAATCAAGTCGTTTTGGCAAGTCATCGAATTATCCACTAAAGAATTGGGTTGGCCTACTGAAGATGAAGCTCAAGTTAACCAACTCATACCCAGCAGTCTAATCAGGTCAACGATAAGCAGTCTAATCAGGCAAAATGACAGTCTTAAACAAAAAGTTTCAAACACTGAAGACGCATTGAGCAAACAGCAAGACGAAATTAATAACATTGATCATGAAATTACTTGTTTATCAGTAAATGAATATCAGCCAACGTTAGTCACCTCATTATCGACAGCCAGAAGCCTTGGTGATACACCCTCCCAAAAGGAACGTAATCAAGCCCAAATAAAGCGTTTATCTAAAAATCTTGGAACAATACGACTTGAATTAGGAGTCTGGGATCGGGATGTCAATCAGCTAAAAACAATCAATCTTCCAACACCGGATGAAACAACCGATTTGATTAACCGTTATAACGAGTTGAACTCAAAGTCTGTGACGTTTAAGGAAAGAATAACCCAAGCGAATTCTGATTTAAAATTATTGGAGCTTGAGATTAAGCAATACCAAAAAACTCACCAGCTCGTCACTCTGATTGAAGTTCAACATGCTAGAGGGTGCCGTGATCAAACTTGGCAAGCCATAAAAACCGGAGACAAACCCATAGCCGCCGCCGCTTCTAGTTATGAACAGGAAATCGATATTGCCGATACGCTTTCCGATCAGCGTCATGACAAGGCGAAAGAGGAGTCGGAACTTCTTTCAAAAGCGAATCGATTGGAACAATTACAATTAACAATCGATGATCTTAAAACGCAACAGGAAGTAAACGAGCAAGACTTAAACGGGTTCATTGCACAATGGAACGACTGTATGCAAGGTATAGGCCTGCCGGGAATGGGGCTTCTTAAAGTTAACCATTGGCGGCAAGTTCGTGACCAAGTGATCAATGCCGATGCTGAATTAGTTGAAGCACAGACGGCCAATGATGCCTTGCTGCAAAAAATAACATACGCCGAAGCCTCATTAGCAGAAGCTTTAAGCCTAACCCATCTGGGTGAGGGTCAGGAAGAGCTACCAACATTAATCCAATTAGCTGATGAAATGGTGGCTTCAGTTACCCGAACCCAAGAACAACGAAAGAATTTGGAGAAGCAAAAAACAAGGGCAGAAGATAAATTGCCAGAAATAAGAAATCTGCTTGCCCAAGCGAAAACTGCACTTGAGCACCATGAGGCGAATCTGAAAATAAATCTGGAGTTAGCGCATTTGCACCCTGATCTTGAAATAGGTGCGATAGAAAAAGCGCTAGGCCTAATGGAAACTATGGATAAAAACCTTGAGAAAATTCGAGATACTCGTGCCAATCGCATAGACATGATGCAAAGTGCCCTCGACGATTTCACCAAAAACGCCAAAGAACTTGCCCTGGATATTTCCCCTGATTTTGCAAACGATAAGCCGGAACAGATTTCCTTGTTGCTATCGGAGTATTTAAAAAAAGCGCTATCTGAAGACCAGGGGCTTTCTCGGTTGAAAACAGAACTAGAATCCGCCTTAAAAAAGGTAAGTGATGCCAAAAATAATATATCAGATGCACAGGCAAGTCTTGAGCCTTTGTTGCATATCTGTGGCGCTATAAATAAGGATGAACTTCGAGTTGCCGTCCAAAATTCTGACCGTATGCGGAAAATTGCCGGTGATATTGATCATGCGTTAAAACAATTACTCCAGACGGGAGATGGGCTAAATCGTGAGGCATTGAGGTCAGAATTTGAAGCGGTCGAATTTGATACGATTGAATCCCGGTTGGTAGAAATTAACGCCGAGATTAACAGGGTGGTCGAACAGCAGAATCAGTTATCCGGAGAACTTAATTCAGCACGGCAGGCATTAGCTAAAATTGCCGGACAGGATGAGGCGGCTCGGGCAGAATCACAACGGCAAGAAGCACTTGCTGGAATGGCTAATGCAGCTGAGCGATTCATAAAAGTCTTCGTGGCGGCAAAAATGTTGCGTTGGGCGATTGAACGTTACCGGGAAAAAAAGCAAGGACCGATGTTAAGTAAAGCGAGTGAGATATTTTGTGGATTGACGATAAATTCATTTAATCGCTTAGTGGTTGATCATGACAGTGAACCACCCAGACTGTCTGGGCAGCGTTCGACCGGACAATATGTGTCAATTGAAGGAATGAGCGACGGAACACGCGATCAACTTTATCTTGCATTACGATTGGCTGCATTGGAAATGCATCTTGAAAAAACGCCTCCCATCCCGTTTATAGCAGACGACCTTTTTATCAACTACGATAATGACCGAGCAAAAGCTGGCCTTGAGGCGCTAGCCAAATTATCGGAGCAGACCCAAGTCATTTTTCTAAGCCATCATGACCACATGGTACCAATGGCGCAGTCGGTTTTTGGCAGCGGTATGAATATTGTTAACTTAAGTTAGCTGATACAAAACTAAAATACTTTTAGTCAGCTGTAGTAATGAAAAGAAATAAAGCGCTGAGATCTTCAAAATAAAGGTAGTGTTAATTACAAAAATCCCAAAACGAGATTTCAGCGAATCCGAAGAACGCACTTATAGCTCACATAACAGTAAGGAGTTGGCATGCACATTCATGCGCTGCGAATAAAAAATTTTCGCAGACTTAGAGATGTACAGATTGATCTCAATTCAGATATTTCAATTTTTGTAGGTGCAAACAACAGTGGAAAG
>JAGOKN010000035.1 GCA_017994575.1 Nitrosomonas sp. | reverse complement strand
TGTGCAGCAGAGATTTGACCTTTTCCGCCATCAATCAGAATCAAATCCGGCAATTGCCCTTCGCCTCTCACTACTTTCTGATAGCGCCGGGATAGTGCTTCACGCATGGCAGCATAATCATCACCAGGAGTAATGCCTTCGATGTTAAAACGACGGTATTCATTATTACGCATGGCATAATTATCGTACACCACACAGGATGCAACGGTAGCTTCACCCAGGGTATGACTGATGTCAAAACATTCAATACGATTTAATCCGGGCATATTCAATTCCTGTTGCAATGCCAACAAACGTTTTTCCTGACTGGCCTGTCGGCTCATCATTTGCGTTAGCGCCAAATGAGCATTCTCAGCAGCCATATCCAGCCAGACACGTTTTTCACCCACCGGATTGGTATTAATCGCGATCTTATGTCCGCATTGATTAGTCAATAATTCCTGCAAAGCTTCGCGCTTGATTTTTTCACCCAGGATAATCAATGGCGGCACACTCCTATTCAGATAATGTTGCGCCAGGAAGGCCTCAACGACACTGGCCGGTGTGCAATCGTCCGCATTCTGAGGAAAAAAACTCTTGTCGCCCAGATGCCGCCCACCTCTGATCATCGCAAGATTGACACAAACCTTACCCGCACCACCTTTGATGAACACGCAAGCGACCACATCCGCATCAAGCGCCTTGCCGCTATCGACAAACTGTTTCTCGCGGATTTTACGTAAAGCCTGAATCTGATCCCGCAACAAAGCTGCCTGTTCATACTCCATCCGATCCGCCGCCTGTTGCATCTTGACTGAAATAGCTTCCATCACTTCAGTCTGCTTGCCTTGCAAAAACAGCTCGGCGTTCCTAACATCACTTTGATAGGCTTGCGGGGAAATTTGATTGACACAGGGTCCGTTGCATCTTTTGATTTGGAACAACAGGCATGGACGGGTGCGATTGCTGAATACACTATCTTCGCAAGTACGCAACCGGAAAATTTTTTGCAGCAACTGTATGCTTTCTCTGACGATGCCAGCATTTGGATAAGGCCCAAAATACTGATGCGTCTTGTCCAATACCCCGCGGTAAAAGCCCAAACGAGGAAAACTGTGACCGCTGAGAATAACATAGGGATAGGTTTTATCATCCCGGAAAATGATGTTGTAGCGCGGTTTCAGACTCTTGATTAAATTATTCTCAAGTAATAGCGCCTCAGCCTCAGAACGAGTGACCGTTGTTTCAATTCCGGCCACTTGTGAAATCATGAGTTGTATTCTGGGTCCTAGATTGGATTTCTGAAAATAAGAAGAAACCCGTTTTTTCAGACTCACTGCCTTGCCAACATAGATCACTTCGCCTTTGGCATTGATCATGCGATAAACGCCTGGCTGTAGGGGCAGATTTACACAAAAATCCTTTGCGTCAAAATCGGTGTTCGACAAACTACTCAGTCCTCATTACCCAGTAACTTTCCCGCGATTGCCCAATTTTCATCAGGAATTTCATCAAAACTGATATAAGTATAAGATTTTGGTTTCTTGGCGATACGCTCCAGAGTATCAGTCAATTCGGCGGCAATTTGCTTTTTTTGTTCGCGCGTTAACTTTCCGGCAACGCGGATATTGACATACGGCATGTTCAATTTCTCCTGTAAATTTAGTAATGTTCCGATCATTTCATATCAGCAACCATATTCTCAAACACCTGTTCAAACATTTCTGTCGTAAGACGTTTGGTCTGCGTATTGTAGCGGCTACAATGATAGCTGTCATAGAGTTTCAGGCCATTTCCCAGCGGCAAATGATGGGCAATGCCGTGACCAAACGGATAATCCTTTAACTTAAGCTGCAAGCTCATTAACACCGCCTGATGTGCTACCGTCCCCAGCGCAAGCAGTGCCACGCCGCCATTTTGCATGAATGCCTTGACCTCAGCCACCAGATACTGATTGCATTGTTTGATTTCAGCGGGAATGGGCTTGTTTTCCGGCGGCAAGCATTTCACCGCATTAGTAATGCGGCATCCCGTCAACTGTAATCCGTCATCCGCTGAAAGCGACTCATGTCGAGTGGCAAAACCAAACTTATGCAACGTCTGGTAGAGTAGAATTCCTGCATAATCACCGGTAAATGGTCGGCCCGTTCGGTTGGCGCCATGCATGCCCGGTGCCAGACCAACAATGAGTAACCTAGGATTGATATCACCAAAGGCGCTGACTGGTCGTGCATGGTATTCGGGATATTTGGTTTTTACTGATCGCAGAAAATCTGATAAGCGTGGGCATTGCTGACAATCCAGCGGATCCAACACTGCGCATGCCTGCGTTAAAGAATCATTAGTCATTCGTAAAGATTATCGTAAAGGGTTATAAAATATGAACAGTGTGTTCGCAAAATTCAGTGTTTGATCGATGACTTCTCTATCTGGATACCGCACCCCTCGCAAATGCTCAGCCTATAAAAAGAGTTATTGAAACTGAAACCATAGTTGGTTTTATATCGAGTCACTATGCCAAGCACCGCATCAAAAACCCATCATTTTTACATTCAGTTTTGTTTCGTCATTCTATTATCCATGACAATGGTACCTAGCATCGCTGTGGCAGATGAATCCGACGACATAGCAAAATACTCAGCCATAGTGATACTGTCGGCACCCGACGACATTAAAGAATTTCTCATCAAGTATTTTAAATTGCCCACCGAACCCTTCCCGGACAGTACTGCGGAAAAAACTTTTTTGTATCGCGCACAAAAGGAAATTCGTAATTTACTGGTAACAGAGGGTTACTTCTCGCCGACGATTTCTTTATCGCATCAGACCCAAGGTGAAATCACCAAACCCGAGATCAAAGTCGATCCCGGTATCTTAACGCGCATTGGCTCCGTTGCCATAGAATTCCACGGCGCAATCGCGCAAGCAGACACTAAATACCAACAGCGTATGGAGCAAATTCGCGCCACATGGTCTTTGCAAACCGAGGCACCCTTTCGTTCTTCTGACTGGGAGCAAGCGAAAGCGACATTACTTTCCAATCTAGTGCAAGAGGAATTTGCCGCCGCCAATATTGTGACCAGTCAGGCAAAAATTGATACTGATCATGCTCGCGCAGATCTTTCTCTAGTGATTGATTCCGGACCAATCTTTTATTTTGGTGAGATACAAATCACCGGATTGGAGCGTTATGATCCATCCTTGGTCACCAATCTGGCCACCTTTAAGGCGGGGGATGCTTATCGCCGGGATCTGCTGCATCTTTACCAAATCGCGCTGCAAAAAGCTCCGCAATTTAGCACTGTTTCGGTCAGCATTACGCCCGACACCACTCAGCATCGATCCATTCCCGTGCAAGTGATTCTGACCGAAGCGCATTCGCAGCGCTTTGCCTTTGGTGGCGGATACAGCTCGAACAATGGTGCGCGCGGCGAAATCAATTATCGCAATCATAATTTCATGAATCGAACCTGGAATCTAACCAGCATGTTGCGCTTAGAACAGAAACGCCAAACCTTTTTTGGCGGCATTGATACCTTGCCCAATCAAAATAACATCAACTATTCATTGGGCGCCAGCCTGCAAATGACCGACATTGAGAACTTAAAAACAACGGAGGAAAAAATTGGCGCCTCTCGCAATCACCGCACGCAAGAAATTCAAGAACAGTTTGGATTAAATTGGCAGCGAGAGGACAAAAAACCTGCAGGAGCCATTCATCAGATCAACAAAGCATTGGCGCTCGATTGGCGCTGGCGACGTCAGGTGGTGGATGATCCGCTCCACATCCGCCGAGGCGATATCACTGATATTCGCATAGCCGGTGGCAGCCAACAAGTGCTTTCCGATCAGGATTTTATTCACACCTATGCGCGACAGCAAAGCTGGTGGCCAATAGGCTCTCAACATGTTCTTTATGTGCGTGCTGAAGTCGGTTATACGCTGGCTCCCTCACGCTTTGGAATTCCTCAGGAGTATCTGTTTCGTGCCGGTGGCATTCGATCCATTCGCGGTTATGACTTCAAAAGTATTGGCGTGGAAGAAGGCAATGCCATCGTGGGTGGCCGCACTATGGCAACCGGCACTGTCGAATATACGCATTGGTTGACGCATCAATGGGGTGCCGCAGCGTTTGCAGATATCGGCAGCGCAGCGGACAGCTGGCAAAAAATGCACCCTTTTTTAGGCTATGGCGGTGGCATTCGCTGGCGCAGCCCTGCCGGTCCTTTGGCGCTGGATTTAGCTCGAGCACATGAAACCGGCACATTACGCCTGCATTTCTCAATATCGGCCGCATTCTAAACTGTGAACATGCCCACTCCGACCGATAATACCCCACACCATCCTGTCAGCCGTAAAATTAAATACAGCTGGCTGATCGGCTTACTGCTAGTCGTGCTGTCATCGGTTTCAATGACGGGGTATTGGTTATTAAATAGCCAGTCCGGTATGCAATGGATTTTCTCTACTATCCATCGCCTGAATCCTGATATCATTCAATTTGAAGGCATTCATGGAACCCTGCAAGCGATACAAATTGACCACGTCCTTTTTGATCGCGATGAACTCCGGCTGGAACTGCACAATGTGCAGATTGCCTGGAATCCAGTCGATTTGCTGCAAAAACAGATCAACATTCGGCAAATCACTGTTGAAACATTGCGCGCCCTCCTGCCGCCTGCATCAGCATCAGATTCGCCCCCTACTTTGCCCGCAAGCTTACAACTACCATTCGCTTTCTCCATTCATCAAATTAAAGTCGACTCCATACACGTCACTTCGGCAGTCGGTGAACAGCCTGCTCTAATCGTGTCTGATCTTACATCGTCATTAGCAAGCGACGGACAGCGCCACCAACTCAATCACTTGGATTTTCATACAGCATGGGGATCATTGAGCGCGCTGGCGACATTGAATGGCAGCACTCCGTTTGATTTATCAGGAAAGATTGATTGGTCAGGCGCCAAACACTGGGGAGATACTCAGGCAGTGATCGCCGGCAATCTGGAACAAATGATCATTCAAGTCAATGCCAAACCACCTACCGAAAAACGGGATCTAACGCTACACTTGCACCCGTTTGCAATTAATCCGGTGACACAGTTGCATGCCGCAATAGCAGATATTGACCCGGCTATTTTTCTTGCTGATGCACCGCATGCCAGCCTTTCAGTATCCGCAAATTTGGCTCAAAATGCGTCTGGAGAATTGGAAGGTCGCATCCTGGTTGAAAATTACTCAGCAAACACACTGAACAACAACGGTCTTCCATTTTCCTCAATCAGCACGCAAGCACGCATTACCGCAGAAATTCTGGTATTGCAGGATATACACGCGCAAATGACTGCCAATGCAAGCATGAAAGGAAATCTGCTCTGGCATTTCAAGGGTGCCACAGGCTCAGGCCATTTGCTGATTAACCGGCTTAATCCACAGCATGTGGATAGCCGCCTGCGTGCTGCCCAGGTATCAGGGCAAATCAAACTGGAAGGCGACACTCAGAAACAAACAGCGCATATCCAGCTCAAGGATCAATCAATCAGTTTAATGGCCGATGTGACGCGATCTGATCAACAGATCAAACTGCAGCAGTTTAATCTCCAGCACAGCAAATCCCGTCTAACGGGAAAGGGAAAGTTTGATCTTGGTACTGTACCTGCCTTTGAAGTTTCCGGTCAGCTAACTGATTTCAATACTGCAGATTTCATCCAGCAAGCACCTGCTTCCAATCTCAATGCCGCCATTCATCTATCCGGTCAATGGGTTGACCGTGTTGCTGGAACATTGAACTATACAATTCAAAACAGTCGTTGGGCAAAATTCCCGGTAACCGGCAGTGGTGAAGTGACCTTCAACGGACCGACACAATTCAAAGGTAATGCAGCACTCAATCTAGGCGCCAATCATTTTCTGACTCGAGGCGGTATTGGCCAATCGGGAGATACCCTCCTGTTAACCATAAATGCACCTTCCTTAGAACAAATTGGCTTCGGAGTAGCCGGTGACTTACAGTCACAAATACAGTTGCGTGGCAGTCTTGAATCTCCCGATATGGATCTCAATATCAAAAGCCGACAACTGCATTTGCCGGGAAATCGGCATTTATCAGGATTAATGGCCCGTGGGCAAGTCAACAAAGAGAACTTAGCCATCAAAGTAGCGATTGAGAACTATGCTGCGAACGAGAAAACACCCATTAATCACTTGAATCTCGAGGTCAATGGAAAAATTTCTGATCATATTCTGTTGGCAAAAGTACAAGTCCATGATGAAACCAAGATTCAATTAAAAGCAGCTGGGGGCGTAGATGTTAAAACCCCACTATCATCCTTACGCTGGAATGGACAACTAACCGAATTATCCTCCAGCGGCAAAATCCCCATTCGGTTAATGTCCCCCACCACGATTTCAATCAGTCCCGCACAAGCTTCGCTTGGACAAACCACTTTCTCCATCTCCGATGGGCTTATCCACATCGATCAGCTGCAATGGACACCCCAAGATTGGAAAACTAGTGGCAATTTTACCGGCATTGCCTTATTGCCCGGCGAACATCCGGAATTGAAACGACCCTTCTTACATTTGGGCGGTCATTGGGATTTCACTTCCAATACTCAACTCACTGGCAATCTCCATATACACAGGGAAAAAGGTGATTGGTATCTACCTGGCGAAGTCCCGCAACCCATCGGGCTAGAGATTATGCAATTAAAACTGGCGGCTCGAGACGAAAAGATCGCTGGCAAGTTTGAGTTAATCAGCCAATATATCGGTACCGCTGATGCGCATTTGACCCTACCTATCCAACAATCCAGCCATCGCTGGTCTATTTCCGAACATGCGCCGTTAAGCGGAGAAGTGATTGCAAATATCGCAAATTTAAAATGGATGGATTCCATTCTGGGCGACAGTATTAACATTGACGGACAACTTCGAACACGAGCACGTATTCAAGGAACACTGAATCAACCAGATTTCAATGGTGAAGCATCCGGTAAGGCACTGAGTATCGCATTGCTGGAACATGGAATCCATTTGCAGCAAGGTAATTTACTGGCCAGTTTTCACCAATCCAACTTGACGATTGATCAACTCAGTTTTATTACCCCTCCTGAATCACCGCCTGACGATCGCTTGCTCGAGGATGTGCAACTCGGTGATCAATCAGGCTCGCTGATAATCACCGGAAACATAGGATTAGTGGGTAATGAAAGTGCTTTAAATTTCAAACTCAATCAGTTCCCGCTCACTCACAAAACCGATTATTGGGGCATTGTATCCGGCTCTGGCCAGGCCAAGTTTCACAAAAACAGATTAAGCCTGAAAAGTAATATCGTGGCGGATGCCGGTTTATTGTTGCAACCACCTGCAGATCGTCCCGAATTATCTGAGGATGTTATTTTTGTAAACGCCCCCCACTCTGCTCAGCAAAAAATATTGCTTCAACTGGATGCGAATTTTGATCTAGGAGAAAAGTTTTTTATACGCGCATCCGGATTGGAAGGCCGTCTTGCCGGTCAATTAAAAGTTCAGAACGATCACCGCAATACCCTCAAAGTAAATGGCTCCATTGCAGCGCAAGATACCACATTCAAGGCCTATGGCCAGCATTTGAAAGTAAAGCGTGGCATTGTTGATTTCCAAGGACCATTGGACGACCCTGGTTTAAATATTCTGGCAATTCGAGAAAATCTACCGGTAGAAGCCGGCGTTGAAATTATGGGATCCGTGCGCCACCCACGCATCAAGTTGGTATCTACTCCGGACGTTCCCGATACTGAAAAGTTATCATGGATTGTTTTAGGAAGAAAACCTGAGACAACGGGTCTGGACACTTCTTTACTGCTGGCAGCAGCAGGATCGATATTGGGTGGTCAATCCGGCGGCGGTATTACCGAACGCATCAGTAGCGCTTTAGGTGTTGATGAAATCGCGGTCAAGCAAGCCAGCACCGGCAGTCCGCTCAGTGGGCAAATCGGCATGGTGGGCAAGCGCATCTCATCGCGTGCTTATCTGAGTTATGAGCGCAGCCTGGCAACCACCACGATGGGCATCACCAAGCTTACTTATAATCTGACGCCTAAAGTCACCGTGGTCACACAAGCCGGTGAAGATAACGCGATTGATTTGTTTTATACCCTGCAGTTTGACTAGTGCTTGCTAAATCACAATTAATGCATACTTAAGAAGAAACCAGTCCACTCACACCAGTCGGGTATGCTTCGCTTATCCGTATTTTTTCCGATTGCGCCGACGCCGACTATGCGCACGCCGGGCTTCAGCTTCGGTGGGTGGCGCGGGTTTCTTATCGGCATAGGGATTATGTCCGACTTTAAAATCAACCCGCAAGGGCGTTCCCGACAGTTTAAAAACTTCACGAAAAGTATTTTCCAGATAGCGTCGATAGCTTTCCGGCACATGATTAAGCATAGTGCCATGCACGATGATAAGTGGCGGATTGGAGCCTCCTTGGTGAGCATAGCGCATTTTAGGGCGCGACATGCCTCCGCGCGGTGGCGGATGCTTCTCGACGGCAGCGATCAACGCGCGTGTTAGCTTCGGTGTCGACAAATCCGCCATGGCTGCCGCATACGCTTTATCAATCGAGGGCAGCAAATTGCTCATGCCCTTACCATGCAGCGCAGAAATATAATGCAACTGCGCAAAACCCAGAAAAGCCAGTTTGCGAGCCAATTCATGTTTAATCATATCGCGCTGATATTCATCCAGGCCATCCCACTTGTTCACCGCAATCACGAGTGCACGCCCTGCTTCCAGGATAAAACCCGCAATATGCGCATCCTGATCGGAAATTTCACTTCTCGCATCCAGCACCAGCACTACAACATTGGCATCTTCAATCGCTTGCAAGGTTTTGATGACAGAGAATTTCTCCACGGTTTCAAATACATGCCCACGACGGCGCAAACCAGCCGTGTCGATCAATGTATAGTGCTTCTCTTTGTGTTCGAAATCGATATAAATACTATCGCGAGTAGTTCCCGGCTGATCAAAAGCTATCACCCGCTCCTCACCCAGCAAGGTATTAATCAATGTCGACTTGCCGACATTAGGTCGACCGACAATGGCAATTTTGGGATGTTTACTTGCTGGGGATTCTTCTTCAATCTCTGGAAAATCAGCCAATGCCCATTCTGCAAGGTCTTTAATATGATCGCCATGCATGGCCGATACTGCGCAAGGCTCACCCAACCCTAACTCATAGAACTCGGCCGTCACAACCGCAATCGCCATGCCTTCGGTTTTATTGACCACCAGCAGAATATTCTTCCCGGATTTGCGCAGTTGCTCGGCAATAATTTTGTCGTGAGCAGTGACTCCTTGTCGCCCATCCACAATAAACAACACTTTGTCAGCTTCATCAATGGCTTGCAATGTTTGCTTGGCCATGGCATGTAAAATACCTTCTTTGATTACAGGTTCGAAGCCCCCGGTATCCATCACCAGATAAGGTTTATCGCCGACTCGCCCATGACCATAGTGACGGTCGCGCGTCAAACCCGGAATATCCGCGACAATTGCATCACGAGTGCGCGTTAAGCGATTAAATAAAGTTGATTTGCCAACATTAGGGCGACCAACCAGAACAAGTGTGGGTTTCATTATTTTATGCGACTAGTGTGTCGTACACGATAGGTGTGATTAAATGGAAAGAACATTGAAACCAGTGTTACAGTATAGGTGAATCTATAAGATTCAGAAAGACTTACAAAATTTCTAGAATTGTGTACTAAAGGTGTAAACCCCTCCTTCAGTTGTCTGCACTGCAAATCCATCCGGCAATGCACTGGCCATCGCGCTGATACTGCTGCCATCAGTTGTGGCACGAGCCATCAATGCGCCGTCGTAGTTTCGAAGTATATTCACATAACCTTGGTCATCCGCGATGATAAGGTACTGTCCCATTAGGATGGGACGGGTTAATTTTTTGCTGCCTAATTTACTTTGTTTCCACATACCAGCACCGGTCTGTATGTCATACGCAGCAATGACTCCTTTATCTTCAGTAACATACACATAATCATTGTCCATGGTCAGACCGGCACTGCTGGAAGATTCGCGTGCCCATATCTGGGAACCATCATTAACCGTAAAACATCCCACACGCCCTTGATAAGCAACCGCGCACACAAATCGATTATTGATTGCAGGCGAACTGGTGATATCCGTCATTCTTTCCAATTCAGTCACACCGCGTGGTTGCGAAACAGCCACTTCCCAACCCACATTGCCATTAAACAGACTCATTGCCACTAATTTACCACCGGGGAAACCAGCAAATACAGCGCCATGGGCAAGGGTTACCCCTGCGGTACTGCGCACGGTCAATGCAGGCGTCGCACCTTGATAAATCCACTTACGCTTACCGTCGATGGCATCAAGCGCAAAGATTCGGCCATCCAAAGTGCGCACGACAACGATATTATTCTGTATTTGGGGCGGACTGAGAATTTCACTGGTAACCATTGCCCGCCATAGCATATGACCGGAGTCATTATAAGCCAGCACTTCGCCTTCAAAGGTTCCTACAAGAATCAACCCTTCACCGATGCCCACTCCTGCAGAAAATTTATTTTTAGTTTTGACCTGCCATATCTCTTTGCCAGTCACGGCATCGTACTTTGTAAGCTTTCCTTCTTCATCCGCTGCGTATAATGCGCCATTTTCATGCACCAAACTGAAAGAGGCAATCCGGTTTTCGCTCACTTTATTTTTCCATTTCAAGGGAATACGAGTAGCAGCCTTCAAAGCGTCTAGCTCCTCCTTGTCATAAACAATCTCTTCTTCTTTAACCAAGATATCCGATATTTGCGTACTCATTGATTCAATGATGCGCATATCGAATGGATTCATCGTGCTGCCACACCCCGACAGCAGCAAAACAATCCATAGCGATATTAAAAAGAAATGCCTAGATCCGGCAAAATGCAAATGAGCAGTCACTATAATTGATTATTCGGAGTTGCCTAATGCATCCAATTTCATTTGGACGATACTATGATAATTACTTGTCTTACTCAGCTTATCAATGGCTGCCTGATAGCTGAGACGCGCTTCAGAAATTTTCTTTGCAGCAACCAATATATCGCCCTTGCGATCCGAATATAATCCTGCAAAAGCTTCATCATGTTGAGCATTGAGCATTTTTAGGGCTTCATCGTATTTTTCTTCATCTAACAAAATACCCGCAATTCTTAGCCGCGCCAGATCATGCATGGCGGGCTCTTTTGCATGATCGATGATCCATTGCAGATTTTGTATCGCCCGCTTATCGTTACCTGCCTGCACATCGGCCTGAGCCGCAATCAACGCAGCGCGAGGCGCATAACCGCTGGATGGAAATCCCTCAGTCAGCAATTGTGCCGCATCATTGATTCTCGTTGCGTCATTGGATGTTTGCACCTGCTGCAGCAAAACATACAAATCGGCTGCTTGCTGTGATTGTTTTTGTTGATAATATTTCCAGGCTTGCATGCCACCGACGGTCACCAGTAGCGCTGTTAGAACGATCGTGGTAGCCGTGCCAAATTTATCCCACCAGGTTTTGATTCCATCAATTTTTTCATGCTGTTCAAGATCATAAGTTGCCATTGCATCTTCCTGAATAAGTTTGGTATTGGAGAAACTCAATTAATTGAGCAGGTTATTTGTTACATTAAACGTCCACTCATGAATGACATAACGATTGTTTCTTAATAAGCTCAGTGACTGCGGTTAATTTCACACTGGCTTGCTCGATGGGCTCACGCAGTGGCTTAATCGTCACTTCCTGTGCTTTGACTTCATCATCACCAATAATCAGCGCGTAACAAGCACCCGTAGCATTCGCTTTTTTCATTTGCGACTTAAAGCTGCCACCGCCGCAATGCAAAATAACCTTCAATCCATGATCACGCAAAAATTCGGCACATGTCCAGGCATAATCCGTCACTTGTTCGCCCTGATGTACGATGTAAATATCCGGTACAGGTGGTCTTATTCTCTCAGTACTTTCCTGCATCAGGGCAAGCAAGCGTTCGATTCCCATTGCAAAGCCACAAGCCGGCGCAGATTTTCCTCCGACTTGCTCAATTAATCCGTCATACCGGCCGCCCGCGCAAACGGTTCCCTGCGCACCCAGCTTGTCGGTAACCCATTCAAATACGGTTCGATTGTAATAGTCGAGTCCTCGAACCAAGCGTAAATTGATGTCAAAATTAATGCCCTGCTCGCGCAGAATATGTTGCAAGATTTCAAAATGGATACGCGATTCCTCATCCAGATCATCGATCAACTTGGGCGCGCCCTCTATAATCGTCTGCATCCTGGGATTTTTGCTATCCAATATGCGCAGCGGGTTGGTGTGCAAGCGCCTTAACGCATCTTCATCCAAACTATCGCGATGCTGTTCGAAGTACTTTATCAAACGTGTTCGATGCAGCGCACGCGACTCAGCATCACCTAATGTGCTGATTTCCAGCCTCAAACCAGAGATTCCCAGCAAATCCCATAAGCGTGCGCACATCACGATCAATTCAGCATCGATATCTGGTCCGGCATACCCTAACGCTTCCACTCCCACCTGATGAAATTGCCGATATCGTCCCTTTTGAGGCCGTTCATGTCGGAACATAGGCCCCGCATAATAGAGTCTTTGCGGGCCTGCATACAAAAGATTATGCTCGATGACAGCACGCACACATGAAGCTGTACCTTCGGGGCGCAAAGTCAAGCTGTCGTTGTTAAGATGATCAATAAAGGTATACATCTCTTTCTCAACAATATCAGTGACTTCGCCTATCGACCGGGCAAATAGATCAGTCTGTTCTACGATAGGCGTTCGAATATTGCGATAGCCATAGGCTGCCAGCCATTGTTGTATTATTTGTTCAAAATGTACCCACAGATAAGATTCATCTGGCAGGATATCATTCATCCCACGGATTGCTTTTACACCATTAGCCATCAGACAGCTTTTCTCGGATACTTTTCGCTAACATATTTATCGACAATTTGGCGAAACTCATAGGCAATATTATCGCCTTTTAAAGTGACGGTTTTCTGACCATCCACAAATACTGGAGCTACCGGAGTTTCACCAGATCCTGGCAAACTGATTCCTATGTTGGCATGCTTGCTCTCGCCCGGACCATTAACCACGCAACCCATGACAGCTAATGTCATATTTTCAACACCATCATACTGCTCGCGCCATACGATCATTTCATCACGCACATAAGCTTGAATACTTTCTGCCAATTCTTGGAAATAGGTGCTGGTTGTACGGCCACAGCCTGGACAGGCAGCCACTAGCGGGACAAATGCACGCAGTCCCATCGTTTGCAGAATTTCTTGCGCCACAATGACTTCGCGCGAACGGCTTCCGCCAGGTTCAGGTGTCAAAGAAATACGAATCGTATCGCCAATGCCTTCCTGTAACAGAACTGATAATGCCGCTGTTGAGGCAACAATGCCTTTAGAACCCATACCTGCTTCTGTCAACCCTAAATGGAGAGCATAGTCACAACGCGCAGCCAGCTCCCGGTATACCATGATCAAATCCTGCACACCGCTTACTTTACAAGACAGAACAATCTTATTTCTATTCAGGCCGATTTCTTCAGCTTTAGAAGCGCTTTCCAATGCTGAAGTAATTAATGCTTCTCGCATCACATATTTGGCATCCTGCGGATTACTGGAAGATGCATTTTCATCCATGATGCGCGCCAACATTTCTGGATCAAGGCTCCCCCAGTTGACGCCGATACGTACCGGCTTGTCATATTTGCAGGCCGTTTCAATCAAGGTAGCAAATTGTTCATCACGTTTCTTGCCATGACCAACATTTCCTGGATTGATGCGAAATTTAGCTAACGCTTTCGCACATTCTGGGTAACTGGTCAATAATTTGTGACCATTGAAGTGAAAGTCGCCAACAAGCGGCACGTGACACCCCATATCATCCAAGCGTGCACGAATTCCCGCCACCGCGCTGGCTGCCTCCATTGAATTTACTGTAATACGAACCAGTTCAGATCCTGCGCGTGCCAACTGCGCGACCTGTTCAGTCGTTGCAACCTCATCGACTGTATCGGTATTGGTCATTGATTGCACCACGATAGGCGCGCCACCGCCCAACATAATCGAACCCACACGCACACCCACACTAGGGCGACGATTCATAGAAAAACTATTCTGAGACATAATTTAAGTATATTGAGATCAAAAGATTACAAGCGCTTTTATTCAAGCGTAAAACGAGCAGTTCCGTCTTGCTTTTTATAGGAACGAATATCTACTTCCGATCCATTATAGGTGAGAATGACTCCCGATGCATTGCCTAAAACAATCGATAGCGGCTTCTTACCAGTAAGGTTTTGTTCAGTTCCTCCCTTTCTGACTTGTTCCAGTAGAGATACTCCCTTTCCGTCAAGCACTTTCACCCATGAATCTGCAGTAAATTTGAAATGCAAATTACCTAGATCATTAGAGATGTTCGCTAAATCATCAATTCCTTCCAAGAAGGATTTATTTTCTAATTCAATAGCTTCGATCTTGGTAGCGGAAGATCTCGCGTCAATGCTTTTGTTGTTAGCTGACAGATTGAATTCTGGCGCTTTATTGACTTGAGAAGACGCTTCATTATTCACACTGGTCGATAGCGGCAATTGAATCTCCACGGAGGTCTTTGCTGCATCAATTTTCACCTCGCTAGCAGCAGCAGTAGTAGTAGCATTTTGATCCGCCTGCTTAGTCCAGTCGCTACTTTCATAGGCATAATAAGCTCCCACCACTATCATCAGCAAAACAATAACACTGACTAACCGATTGCCTCCCGAATCTTCTCGACTTGAAGCAAAGGATAATTGTTTATTTTTCAGCGGTGTTCTTTCATAGGTCGATACCACCGGAGCTGATTCTGGAAGCATTTGCAAAAGTGGATTAGGATCCAACTGCACTAGGTGCGCATAATTACGAATAAAGCCACGCAAAAAAGTACGCCCGGGTAACTTGTCAAATGCTTCTTTCTCAATCGCTTCTATCTGTCGCACTGAAAGACGCAGTTGTCGAGATACGTCTTCAATGCTCATGCTCCTTGCCATTCTCGCTTTACGCAAAATATGTCCGACGCTTTGTAAAACACTGGCAGAGTCAATCGCATTTGAGTCATTGTGGGTTACTTGACTATCCGTACTAGCATTCATTCTATGATCGCCTAAATCGATAGCTTCCATCGCACCGTTGTCATGCTTTTCCGGTACCCATTTATTTTCATTCGCTATTGAATCGTACTGCGTATTCTCCACGTAATCTCTATGCTCAAAAGGTGATGCATAACTTCCAGTGATTATGTCTGAATTAATCCTGCCCGGCTCAATATCTTGCGCCTGCCGATTATTCTCATTTTTCTGATTGATATCATTCATTATCTGATCTTTCCTTCTCGAACGGCTATTGCTTCTTTAGAATCAGGGAAGTGTTTCTGTAACTGAAAAATATAGCTATCAGCAGCCATTAGATCACCCATCGCTTGTTCTATTCGAATCGCCAATAACAAACTTTCGGGAGTCGATGCACTGTTTTGCAATAATTGCGCAATCCTTGATTTTGCGTTGATTAAATTTCCACGCTGAAAATCCACATCAACCAATCCAATCAATGCAGGCACATAATTTGCCTGAATCGACAGTGCTTTTTGGAAGAATAATAGTGCTTCGTCGTATTTTTGGCGCTTGATCTCACAAGAACCTGCATTGGTCAATGACATTTCCGGTGTTGAATACAATGGATCTTTGGCGGCAATCATAAAATAATTGATAGCTTCATCCATGCGCTGTGGGAAGTGCTGACACAAAAACCAGCCATAGTTATTCTGAATCTCGGAATTTTTGGGCGCCATACGCACAGCCTGCTCGAAGTTATCCAATGCTTTATTGTTTTCATTCAGCGCCATATTGACCAAGCCGAGTACATTGTAAGCTGGTGCATAATCAGATTTTGCCTTTAGCGCTTCGGCCACTTCTTCCAGAGCAATATCCAATTGCCCTCTATTGAAATACTCCGCTGCCAGTTCGGTATGGATTTTAGCGCTTTGATGCACCCGCTCAGATTGTGCTTGATTCGACAATCCATCGTCGATTGGTTGCTGTACACAACCGCTTAGCCATAGAGCATGCAGTAATATAAAAAAAATTAACAGAATCCTTTTCACTTTACTATTCCACCTTTCCACCCGCTGTTCGACGGGTTTTATCTTTCACTTGACCGGCCAATTGACCACAAGCTGCAGCGATATCATCGCCACGAGTTTTTCTGACCGTGGTCACCAATCCTGCTTGCATCAATACATCACGAAAAATACGCACTGCTTCTGAGCTAGAGCGTTTGAAACCAGATCCGGGAAAGGAATTAAAGGGTATGAGGTTAAATTTACAAGGCGTATCTTGCACCAAATTAATCAGTTCATGTGCATGCTCGACGCTGTCATTCACGCCATCCAACATCACATATTCAAAAGTAATAAAATCCCGTGGTGCGGCTGTTAAATATCTTTGACAAGCTGCCAATAATTCTTTGATAGGATATTTTTTATTAATGGGCACCAGCTGATCGCGCAAACTATCGTTGGGCGCATGCAGCGAAACGGCTAGAGCAACCGGGCAGCGCTCACGCAATCGGTCCATAGCAGGCACTAACCCGGATGTACTCACCGTCACTCGACGCCGTGACAAACCGTAAGCATGATCATCCAGCATCAAATCCAGAGCCATCACCACATTGTCAAAATTAGCCAGTGGCTCACCCATGCCCATCATCACCACATTGCTAACCACTCGGTCGTTATCCGTCAGCGTATCTTTTTTAGGATCGGTTTTGAGGGTTTTATTGGCAATCCACAACTGGCCAATGATTTCTGCGACTGTTAAATTCCGATTGAATCCTTGTTTTCCCGTCGAACAAAAAGTGCATGCCAAAGCGCATCCGACTTGACTGGAAACACACAAAGTACCTCGATTGGCTTCAGGTATAAAAACAGTTTCTATGCCATTACCTGCACCAACCGACAACAACCATTTTCGTGTTCCGTCCGCTGCTACATAGTCAGAGATGATCTGCGGTGATTCAATGACTGCCAATACTGCCAATTTCTCACGCAACCCTTTTGCCAGATCACTCATGTCGACAAAATCAGTAATGCCAGACTGATGAATCCAACGCAGCAACTGTTTTGCACGAAAAGGCTTTTCGCCAATTTCTGTACAAAAATCGGCTAAGCCTTTGGCATCATAATTTAACAGATTGGTAGTCACTATTCAGAGTCAGTGCGGTTAACGGGAATGGACATTCAATGTTGGGAAGAAGCACGCAATTTCAACAGCTGCGGTTTCAGGCGCATCCGAGCCATGCACGGCGTTGGCATCAATATTGTCCGCAAAATCACCCCGAATCGTCCCTTTGTCTGCTTTCTTAGGATCAGTCGCGCCCATTAAGTCCCGGTTCTTTTTAATGGCATCTTCACCTTCCAAGACTTGCACCATGACAGGACCGGAGGTCATGAATGTTACTAAATCGCGGAAAAATGGGCGTTCACGATGGATTCCATAAAATTGTTCCGCCTCTGCTTGAGACAAGTGCATCATACGAGCAGCAACAATTTTTAAACCATTTGATTCAAAACGCGAATAAATTTGTCCAATGACATTCTTCGCAACTGCATCCGGCTTAATAATTGACAAGGTTCTTTCAATCGCCATTAAATACTCCAATAAATTAATAAATTAAACATACATTTTAACAAAAAATACAGATTCAATACGAGAAAACATACAGTATCTGTTATAAGCAGATTATTTCCCAGAATCAGCATGCATTAAAATTATTTGAAATTAGCTTCGGTAAAAATAACCACATCGATTAATTGAGATTGAATATCCAGCAACATTCCAAGAAAGATGCTCTAAATCCAGATAAATAGTAGTTAATGAGACTGTGGGCGATTACGAAAATACTGCTTATTATCATAATAAGCTTCATGATGATTTTCATCAGTCCAGCCAGGGTAACCTAATAAGGGAACTGGAGTCAGATCGGAACTGGACGATAGCGTTTGCAATAAAAAAGGTTCTAGCATTTGATCGATTGACTGTAATTGATCCAGCATCGTTTGTTCAAAGAATGCTTGCTCTCTATTAAAAATAATTCCTTTCCCGGTCATACCCGTATAAGGGTTCAGTGCTTTTTCAAATAAGCCATGGCCAAAAATGAAAAAGCGCATGGATGACAATACCGCTGTTCGCTCTTGCCAAAACAGCCGCTTCCATTCAAAGTCTCTTAATAATGCTATTAATCTTTTCTCGCTGCTGACAACCACAACACCGGATTCATCAAACAGTGTCGCGGCATCTCTTAATGCACCCCGCTGGTTGATCGGATTCTTTGGTTCAATTAATTGAGCCCCATAATGAAGTTGATTCAGCACCGATTTGGCTCGCGGGAATATATGCCATACCAATGCATTCAAGAAATCATGCCAATTTTGCGCTCTTGTTGGCACTTGGCCTGTCAAAAAAATTTGTGATTCATATTGTTGCTCGAAACACTGCTTACCCCTTATCGGCGGAACAAAGCAAATCATTTTTCCCGAACGAGTAACGATAGGTTGCGGTTGCAATCGCTGCAAACAATTCAGGTGATTATGTTCTGGCCATTGATGTCGGTGTATGAAACATTGCTTCAAATGCTGGAAGGATGCAAACATGGGAGAAAGATCCATGAAATTCGGATTCCAGTATTGAATGCTCATAGCGCATTAACTTCCATTAGACAATTTATCGTAATGCACGCAATCCGCCAACCGATCAGATCTTTGATTGCATTTCTTACCAATGGACAAGTTTATATTAGCTGAACATCAATCAGATTCCAGGGCATGAACCCCAGCTAATTTGGCTCTAAGCAACAGGAGCAGGAATACGCATCAACTGTGTACTTAGATTAACAAGTCTATCGCGCATTTGCCTTCTATCCACAATCATATCAATGGCACCATGCTGCAAAAGAAATTCAGCTCGTTGAAAACCATCAGGGAGTGTTTGGCGCACCGTCTGCTCAATTACGCGCGGACCGGCAAAACCAATGAGCGCACCCGGTTCGGCAATCACAACATCGCCAATAAATGCAAAGCTTGCTGAAACCCCACCCATCGTTGGGTCTGTTAGCACGGATATAAAAGGTAGCTTATGATGGCTTAATTGCGTCAAGGCAGCTGTTGTTTTTGCCATTTGCATCAGTGAAAACAAGCCTTCTTGCATGCGTGCGCCACCGCTGGCGCTAAAACACACAAACGGCAGATGCTGATCAATACATGCCTTAACGCCGCGCACGAATCGCTCTCCCACAACGGATCCCATCGATCCTCCCATAAAACCAAATTCAAACACCGCAACCACAAGCGGCATAGTCTTTATGGTTCCTTGCATGACGACTAAAGAATCATCTTCATCAGTGCTCTCTTTAGCTTGCGACAAACGATCTACATAGCGCTTACTATCTTTGAACTTAAGTGCATCTGTAGCGATCACTTCCGCGCCGATCTCATGGCGACCTTCCGGGTCAAGCAGTAAATCAATACGATTCCTTGCAGAGATACGGTTATGATAATTACACTTTGGACAGACATTCAGATTTTTGGCCAAATCGGTATAATATAAGACCGCTTCACAGTGATTACATTTACTCCATAAACCTTCCGGTACAATCTTCTTTTCGCCTGTCTCTTTTCTCTTGATCTTGGGTGGAATGATATTCTGAAACCAACTCATGAATGTTGTTCCCTAACAGATTCGTTAAGCATTGCTTGAATTCTCATCAATGGCTTTGCGTAAAGTACTCAATAAACTTCCAACATTTCCTAATAACTCGGCGTCAGAAGATTGCTCAATTTCTTCAATGATACGACTACCCACGACCACGGCATCCGCAAGCCCCGCAACCGCTTTTGCCGTTGCCCCATCTCGAATACCAAATCCGACTCCAATGGGAATGGAAATAAAATTACGTAATCGCTGCAACATATCGCTCACATCTTGCAGATCCAGATGCGATGCTCCAGTTACTCCCTTCAATGAGACATAATAAATATAGCCTTTGGCCATTTTTGCCACTTGTTGAATTCGCGCTTGAGGCGTTGTCGGAGACAATAAAAATATCGCATCAATTCCGTGCTGCTCCAAGCACCGAACCCATTCACTGGATTCCTCCGGTGGATAATCAACGATCAATACACCATCGACACCACAATTCTTTGCTTTGGAAGAGAATTCTTCATAACCCAGCGCCTCAATCGGATTTGCATATCCCATCAAAACAACTGGCGTGTCAGCATTTACTTTTCTGAATGCAGCCACCATATCTAGTACATTATTAAGGCTAATATGGTGTTTCAAAGCACGCTCTGAAGACCTCTGTATGGTAGGTCCATCAGCCATCGGATCTGAAAAAGGCACACCCAGTTCAATAATGTCAGCACCCGATTGTACTAATTGATGCATTAGCTGCACAGTCATTTCAGGATTGGGGTCGCCTGCAGTGATAAATGGAATTAGCGCTTTGCGATTCTGCGATCTGAGTACCGCAAAAGTTTTAGCAATACGATTTATACCTTTAGCATGATCCTGATTACTCGAACCACTTATTAAGCTTTTAATACCATTTAAAAAATTCAGCATTCGTTGACTCTCATTTTTTTCAGAAAATCACAATATAAAAATATACCGACAGGTCGATTTCTAGAGTGTCAAACCGGACATTTGTGCCACTGTGGCCATATCTTTATCTCCCCGACCCGATAGATTTACCAAGAGTAGCTTGTCTCTAGGCAATGTCGGCGCAAATTTTGCAGCATATGCCAATGCATGACTGGACTCCAAGGCGGGCATTATTCCTTCGTAACGACACAGCTTATGAAATGCATCCAATGCCTCATCGTCAGTAACCGCAACATATTCTGCTCGCCCACAATCTTTCAGCCAAGCATGTTCTGGCCCAACCCCTGGATAATCAAGACCGGCAGAAATTGAATGGGTCTCGATAATCTGACCATTTTCATCTTGAATGAGATACGTGCGATTACCGTGTAACACGCCGGGTCTACCTGTTGATAATGTAGCAGCATGCTGATGGGTATCAATCCCTTTTCCGGCTGCTTCCACACCAATCAATCTAACATCGACGTTATCGATATACGGATAGAATAAACCAATCGCATTAGATCCACCGCCCACGCAAGCAATTAAAGCATCCGGTTGCTGATTAAAATCCTCTTGCATTTGTACCTTAGCTTCATTCCCAATAATCGCCTGAAAATCCCTCACCATCATGGGATAAGGATGCGGCCCAGCTACCGTGCCAATGATATAAAAAGTATTCTCAACATTGGTGACCCAATCACGCATTGCTTCATTCAATGCATCCTTTAAAGTGCGGGATCCTGATTCTACCGGCACGACTGTAGCACCCAGCAACTTCATGCGATACACATTGGTGGCCTGACGCTTAACATCCTCAGAACCCATATAAACAACGCATTCCATGCCATAACGAGCTGCAACCGTTGCACTTGCGACGCCATGCTGACCAGCACCGGTTTCGGCAATAATCCGTTTCTTACCCATACGTCGCGCAAGCAATGCTTGTCCGATAGTATTATTTATTTTATGCGCACCGGTATGATTGAGATCTTCACGTTTTAGCAGTATCTGAGCCCCACCTAAATATTCAGACCATCTTTTCGCGTGATAGATTGGACTTGGGCGTCCCACATAATGTTTTAGTTCATAAGCAAACTCAGCTTGAAAGTCTGGATCATTGCGATAATGTTCATATTGTTCCCGCAAATCTTCCAAGGCTGAAATCAAGGTTTCTGCAACGAATACGCCTCCATACGGTCCAAAATGGCCATCTTTACTAGGAAGATCATATGCACTCACGATTGTTTTACTCCTTGCATGAAAGCAAAAATTTTTTTCTCATCTTTGATACCTTTTGCCGCTTCCACGCCACTTGACACATCAACTGCCCAGGGACGAGTTTGTTTGATTGCTATTGAGACATTACTTGAATCCAAGCCACCGGACAGAATGAGCGGAAGCGGCAAATACTGAGGAATGAGACGCCAGTCAAAAGCATGTCCTGTACCACCTGGCATATCGGCTGCATAAGTATCCAGCAGTAATCCTTTTGCTGTCTTGTATCGCTCAGCGTATTGTAGCAAATCTGTATCTTGTTTGACTCTAATCGCTTTGATATAGGGTTGTGAAAACTGATCACAAAATTCAGGTGATTCATCGCCATGAAATTGCAGCAGATTTAATTTGGCAGCTTTGATTGTTTTTTCAACCCAACCAAGATCGGGATCGACATAAACACCTACCGCGCAAATAAACGGCGGGATTTGTGCAACAATTTGGCCTGCCGTTCCCGGATCAATATAACGCGCACTTTTAGGCCAGAAAACGAAACCAATGGCATCAACCCCAAGCTGCACTGCAGCTTTTGCATCTTCACAGCGAGTAATTCCACACACTTTCACACGGACTGACATGACGATAAACAATCTTTTGTTGTACGATTAATGAGTAGTCAGTAGCCCAGGAATAATCGGCAAGTCGGTCAAGCTTGGCATCGGCCAAGCTGAATCATATACCACACCAGCCAAATATAAACCTGCAGGCGAGAAAGTTGGTGCCGCGTATGCTCGGTCACAACTTTCCAGCAACTCAGACATCCATTCGGGAGAATACTTTCCTTTACCGATATAAACAAGGCAACCAACGATATTTCTTATCATATGCTGTAAGAATGCATTGGCTCGCAAGTCAAAAACCAGCAAATTTCCCTGACGAGAGATATTGAATTGAGTAATTGTCCGTACGGGTGATTTTGCTTGACACTCGGCTGCTCGAAAAGATGAGAAATCATGTTCACCGAGCAGCGTTTCACCTGCGATTCGCATTTTCTCAAGGGCCAAGGGTTGATGATACCAACCTACTTTCTTGGAGTGGATGCCGGGGCGAACTGGCTGATTAAGCAATAAATATAGATAACGCCGCTCTACCGCGCTATATCTGGCATGAAATTGCTCTGATGCCTCAGTTGCCCACAATACCGCAATGTCATCAGGCAATAATGCATTCACACCCCGTATCCATGCACTAATAGGGCGTTTGACGCAAGTATCAAAATGTACCACCTGATATAGTGCATGGACTCCTGCATCGGTACGTCCGGCTGTAATCACGCGTATGTCTTCTCTTGCTATCTGAGATAAGGCTACTTCAAGAGCATCTTGAATCGAGCAACCTTTCGGCTGACTTTGCCACCCACAGTATCGACTACCGTCATATTCTAGAACCAGAATTATTCGCACGAATATAAAACTGCCTTTCCAAATGGATCGCTAACCAAGAATGACATACAACAACGGGGGATCACGATAAGCTTTTCATTAATTTTCTTGCTGTTTTCTTCTGTTTTGAGTCACCATCACGAATCACTTCTTCCAGCATTTCTTTGGCACCTTCCTTATCATCCATTTCCTGATAAGCTTTTGCCAAGTCTAGTTTAGTTTCAATCTCTTGCCATTGTTCGCTTTTGTCCTGCGAACTTAATTCTTCTTCTTTTTGATCTGTTGCACTCGAATCTTCGATGTCCAAATTAATATCAGCCAATCCAAGCTCAGGTATATCCGAAACTGACCCTGATTTCGTTTTATCCGATGAAGCAACCGGATGCCGATCAAACTGTAAAGGCTCATCAAGAGGAGTCGACTTGGATCCAGTCTCTAATTCAGGTATTTTGATTTCATCAATAATTTCATTCTTCGAGAAATCAACCTCTGAATCATCAAACTTAAACTCGACTAGATTGCTTTCATCCTGCTTCGCAACTGTCTCTTCATCATGTGTCAGATCTGAAGCTTGTTTAGCGCTCTCAAAATCAATTGCTAATGCATAGTCAGATGCATTGCGGTCTCTTGGTGCACTTTCGGAATCATCAGAGGATTCTATGCTTTCCCGCATATCATCTTTAGCCGATGAGTTCTGTTCAATTTCCGCAGCCAAATCAAAAGCATCTTCATTGGAGAAATCTGCTGAAGATTGATCTCGATCGTTTTCAAAATCTTCTTCCAAATTCAGATCGATTGCTTGATCATTCAAACCCAAATTATTGTTTCTGGAGTCACTGATAGGTTGTGTTCCAGTAGTTGATTCTGAATCGGAATCTGCAATATATTCAGTGGAATGTTTGTAATTTGTTGAGCTTTTATTAAACTCATCATCCTCTTTTTCAGTCTCGGAGAATGTGTTTAAGTTGTTATACGATAAATCATCATTCTCATGCGTTGAAAGCGATTGATTAATCTCTGTTGCAGCGGGTGCAGCGGCCATAGAAGAGATGCGTGATCGTATCGCAGAAGAAAAATCCGCGCTTTTGATCTCATCTTCATCTGCATTTTCTTCCAATTGATTTCTGCGTCTCTTAAGAATCAATAAAGCGCTTAATAAAATCAGAATCAAGCCAGCACCAATATATTCAATATTATTGAATATATGATCAGTGAGCGATTGATCTTCTACTTCTTCAGGTGGCAATGAATCAACATCTGCCTTCTGTATAGGTATCGCATTTGCGGATTGGGTTGCCACAGATTCCACTGATTCCTGCATTGGCACAGAATTGGTGTTTAACTTAGCATCCTTTTCTGGTGACTCGCTAATAATCTCCGTAGGGCGTGCCTCTGGCTTGGCGCTACCTTTCGAAGACGATTCTGCTTTGCTTTGTGCCTGAGCTAAAACCGAATCTTTCAATTCTAATAATTTTTTTAAATTATCAATGCTCTTTTCCAGCACAGCCACACGCTCATTAGCCTCTTTTAAGGCAAGATTTCGCGCAATGGCATCCTCTTCCATCATCCGAAGACGATCAGCCATTGCAGATTCAGATTGTGCATTCTTATCGGTTAACTGGGAGCCGCTGGATAATTTCAACACTTCCTTAGGTGCACCATGAGTCGCAGCAGATCTCTTATCGATGGTGGCGGTAATCTGCCCTTGGTCAGATTGACGAATATTGGATTGAGCTTGAGATTCGCTTGCAACAGCGACTACTTTACCTTGGTAATGATGCCAATCTTTCACCTGTACTCTGATTTCGGTTCTCGCAGCCGAAGGCTCAATAGCAGCTATTTCGCTCTTTTCAGGAATCTTCAAAACTGCGCCTGCCTTCAGCAGGTTCATGTTATTGGCAATAAAAGCATCATTATTGGCGCGATATAGTGCAACTAGCATTTGATTGAGATCAACACCAGCAGGCAAAAACTGCCGCGCGATTGAAGACAACGTATCCCCCCGGTTCACTGGTCCGTAAATATCTTTGTTTTGGTTGCCAGAACGATTGACGGATTTAGAGGAATTTTTACCTTGTGTATCTTTTTTAACATCAAGTCTTCTTTCCGTATCTGATTTTGTCGCAATGTTAGCTGATGCAGCGTTCACATCGGGCGCCACAATCTCCTGGGTATTGACAGCAACAGGATCTAGCAGAACAGTATATTCACGCAATATACGTCCGGAAGCCCAGTTTAATTCCATCAGCAAATTTAGAAATGGCTCGTTAACCGATTGAGGTGATGTGACCTTAATATAGGGATTACCATTGGCTCTCGATTCTATCGAGATTTTTAAAGCAGAAAAAAAGGACTCATAGTTGATACCTGCTTGAGCAAATGCCTCTCGAGTAGCAATACTGGCTTTTAGAGATGGCACTTCGTCACGGCTAGTAGTAACAATATCTATCTCAGCATTGAGGGGTTGTCCCAAAGCTGAATTGAGTGTTAATTTACCAAGTCCCGCCGCATAAATGGCAGTCCACGGTAACATCAGAATGATTACAAACA
>JAGOKN010000034.1 GCA_017994575.1 Nitrosomonas sp. | reverse complement strand
GTGTGCATTCGCATGTGAAAGTAGGTTACCGCCAGGCACTTTATATAAAGAGCCTCTCTTCAATTCGTTGAGAGGCTTTTTTCTTCAACATCATGTCTTCAGCGATGTGTTTAACCCCTCATTTGTCGCAATCGTTCGATGTGCGAAATAATATTTGAACTTCTTGTAGTCCATCTGACGAGCCTATTTCTTGAATGATAATAATTAATAGGTCTAATTATCGAATTAAAAAAATTTATTAATATAATAATCTTGTTTTTTTACTGATGAGAATAAGACTATGAATGATCCAGAAATAAAGAATGAAAGTTGGGAAAGGAATGTCCTGGAGAATCTTGCATCGGCTTCCCTGAGAGAACAGCGGCGCGCGCGCGGTTGGGGGATATTTTTCAAATCGTTAACATTTTTATATCTTTTCATCCTGCTGTTTGTTGCATTAGGTTGGGTTGGCGATGGAAAAGTGCGATTAAATGATAAGCACACTGCGCTTGTCGATTTGCGTGGCATCATCATGGCAGATAGTGCAAGTAGTGCTGATAAAATCAATGCTAGTCTTCAGTCTGCATTTCAGGATAAAAATACCAAAGGGGTCATCTTGCGGATAAACAGTCCTGGCGGCAGTCCGGTACAGTCAGGCTATATCAATGATGAAATAAGAAGATTACGTTCTAAATATCCTGAGATTCCATTGTACGCAGTAATTAGCGATATATGCGCTTCTGGCGGGTATTATGTGGCTGCAGCTGCCGATAAAATTTTTGTCGATAAAGCAAGTCTAGTGGGTTCGATTGGAGTTTTGATGGATGGCTTCGGTTTTACTGGCACGCTCGAGAAATTGGGTGTTGAAAGACGCTTGCTGACTGCCGGTGAAAATAAAGGTTTTCTGGATCCTTTTACGCCATTGGATCCTGCTCAAAAAGCTCATGCAAGCACATTACTTAGAGAAATCCATGAGCAATTTATCCGTGTTGTGCAAGAAGGTAGAGGCGAACGTTTAAAAGATGCTCCTGAGATTTTTAGTGGCATTGTCTGGACTGGCCAAAGAAGCATCGATTTAGGGTTGGCTGATGAAATAGGTAGCGCTGAATATGTCGCTCGCGAGGTAATTAAAGCTGAAACAGTGGTAGATTTTTCTCCTAGTGAAGGCATTGCTGATTTGTTTACTAAGCGCTTTGGTCAAGTTATCGCCAATGTTTTAGTGGATAGCGGCTGGTTGATCAGATAAAGAGATTGCGTGATAGTTTAACAATGAGTAACTTTACTCACTTGTTAAGTATTTCGGCTAGTGTGCGAGATGCGCTTATTTCCCATTCTGGCAAATTCAACCCAAAAGTTTCTTCTAAACGACTGGTGTTCAAACGTGAATTAAGTGGGCGTTTTGCCGGTAAAGGGAATGCGCTACTGGGAATGGGTGACAGTGCATTTGCTTGAACTTTCAAAGAAAAATTTGCATTGTAGGCTTGTTGTAAAATAAATTTTGCAAACTCAAACCATGATGTTTCACCCTTAGCGACTAAATGATAAATTCCGGAAACATCTGATTGATATTTTAATGTGCGTAATACATAGGCTGTGATATCCGCTACTAATTCAGCACCGGTAGGTGAGCCAATCTGGTCATTGACGACATTCAATTGATCGCGTTGTTGAGCTAAACGTAGTATCGTTTTCATGAAATTGTTTCCATGGGCTCCATAAACCCAACTTGTGCGAAATATTAGATGTGAGCAACCCGCTGCGACGATATTGTTTTCACCTGTCAGTTTGGATTTTCCATAAATGTTGCTGGGATTGGGTATATCCGTTTCAAGATAGGGCTGATTCCCCTTGCCATCAAAAACATAATCTGTTGAATAATGTATTAACCAGGCTTTCAGTTGCTTTGCTTCTTGTGCAAGCATGCCAGGGGCTTCGGCATTAATGATATGAGCCAGTTCCGATTCACTTTCGGCTTTGTCAACAGCCGTATAGGCTGCAGCATTGACAATGATATCGGGTGCAATTTTACGTACCGTTGTTTGTATACCTGAAAGATTAGTCAGATCTCCGCACAACTTTTTGCTACTTGAGTTTAAAGCAATGAGTTCACCTAATGGAGCTAGGCTGCGTTGCAACTCCCATCCTACTTGACCATTTTTGCCTAATAGCAGAATTTTCATTGAGCTATCCCAGCATAATTTTTTTCTATCCACTCACGATAAGAACCCGTTTGCACATTATTGATCCATTGTTGGTTATTTAGGTACCACTGAATGGTTTTACGGATTCCTGTTGCAAACGTTTCTGCTGGCCTCCAGTTTAGCTCACGCTCAATTTTCTTTGCATCAATTGCATAACGACGATCATGGCCTGGCCGATCCTGCACATAAGCAATCAGGTTTTGGAAAGTGGTATTGGGATAAGTTTCTTCCAGTAAATCACAGATTATTTTGACGATATCAATATTGGGTTTTTCATTCCAACCGCCAATATTATAAGTTTCTCCCGGGATCCCTGCTTCCAGTACGCGGCGAATTGCGCTGCAATGATCAGTCACATATAACCAATCTCGAATCTGCTGACCATCACCATAGACCGGTAGTGATTTTCCAGTCAATGCATTGACAATCATTAAAGGAATCAATTTCTCCGGGAATTGAAAGGGACCGTAATTATTGGAGCAATTGGTCGTCAGAACGGGAAGTTTGTATGTGTGGTGATAAGCGCGTACCAAATGATCGCTGGATGCCTTGCTGGCTGAATATGGGCTATTAGGTTGATAAGGATGTTCTTCGGTAAAGGCGGGCTCATTCAAGGTAAGTGAGCCATACACCTCATCGGTCGAAACATGCAGAAAGCGAAAATTCTGTTTGTCCTGCGTTTCTAGTTCATTCCAATAAGCACGTACTTCCTCTAATAAACGGAAAGTACCCAGAATGTTGGTTTGAATAAAATCTTCCGGACCATGAATTGAACGATCGACATGGCTTTCGGCAGCCAAATTGATGATGGCCCGCGGTTGATGTCGCTTCAGTAGCTGCGGCACTAACTGAATATCACCAATATCGCCTTGCACAAAAAGATGTCTTGAATCTCCGGTCAATGAAGATAAGTTTTGCAGATTGCCCGCGTAGGTCAATTTGTCCAGATTGATGATTTTTTCATCTGATTGTGCAAGCCAATCCAATACAAAATTGCTGCCTATAAATCCTGCACCACCCGTGACAAGAATCATTCGGATTTCCTAAAGAAAAAGTTGATTGTGTTCAATTATTCAATAATTTCCAGAATACTCAGTGATTTTCTGGAAATTCTAAAATTTACTCAGCATCCCAGATAGGTAAGATTCCCATTTCATCAGATTTTACTTGAAATTCATAATCGATACCGATTCCCGGCACCCATACCAGTTTTTCTCCACAAAATAGTAGTGGTATCAAGTAACGCTTCCAAGGAGGAACAGAGGTTTCCTGCAATAAGTTTTTTAAACTGCGTCGCGGTCGATTATGTGCGGGCATCAGATGTTCGCCACCTGAACGTGCGCGGATAGTGAGTAACTGATTCATGAGTTTTTGCGGATCAATGCCCTGACCTTTTGCCTGCGTGAAATGAACGGAGCCATTAAATGCTGGAAGCAACATAGATTGTTCTCCACGCCAGACATGGTGTTGAAATGCCTGATGTTGTAATTTCTCTGACAGTATATACACCGCCCCTTTATAACAACGAATTTCAGCGCTTCCAAAGCTGATATGCAATTGATTGTTTGTGCGTGTTGATAAGAGCTGGCGCAAAATATCGTCTAATTTTGCTGTACTGGGCGTATTGATATTTTGCTGTGACAAGGCGTGACGCAACAGGTTTTTAGCACGTGCAGAGCTTAGTTTACGCAGATGATCGACTTGCAATTTGCCAGAAGCAAGGCACTGCGCGTGATCAATTTCAGCCAATTCATCCAGAAGTGATGAAGCTTCAGATAAGTGACGACTCGAGCGCAACAGTGTTTTGGGATAATTGGGATATCGCTTTTTTAATAAGGGCAGAATCTCATGGCGCAGGTAATTCCTATTAAAAGCTGTGCTGTTATTACTTTCATCGATAATCCATTTTAATCTATTTTGTTTTGCATACGCTTCGATGCGGCTACGGGAAACTTCCAATAATGGCCTGAGTATTTGCGGTGCATTATCAGAAGTTTGTTTTCTGACAACGGGCATGGCACTCAATCCTTTTATACCCGCGCCACGAAACAATTGCAGTAAAAGCGTTTCGGCCTGATCATCCAGATGCTGCGCAAGGACAACGTAATCTGCTTGCATGCGATCGAATACACGATAACGCTGTTCCCGGGCGACGGCTTCAAGACTTAAGCCTTGCTCTTTTTTAATTTGTAGGTAGGCCACGTAGATAGGAATATCATAAGCATGACAAAGATTGCCACAAAACTGGCTCCAAAGTTTTGCATTGTTACTGATGCCATGATTAACGTGTACTGCAGAAAGCGTAAATTGCATGGACTTAGATAATGCAACGAGTGAATGCAATAGTACAACTGAATCTACACCGCCGCTTAGGGCAACGGCTAAGTGATTGCCCTGCTTGATATGTGCGAGTAATACGTCTTGAGTGTCAGATAATAAATTATTCGACTTTGACTTCCTTAAATGAACCATATGCCATCAGTCGTTCAAAGCGTTTTTGTAGAAGTTTATCGGTAGAATAATCCTGCAGCTTGCGTAGCGATTCCTGTATCACGGTTCTTACCGAATGCATGGTTGCTGTGTAATCACGGTGAGCGCCACCTATAGGTTCGGGAACTATGCTATCGATCAGATTGACAGCTTTCAGTCGATCGGCGGTAATTCCCATGATTTCTGCGGCCTCGGGTGCTTTGTCTGCACTTTTCCATAGAATGGATGCGCAACCTTCCGGAGAAATGACAGAGTAGGTTGCATACTGCAGCATATGAATCACATCACCGACCGCTACTGCCAATGCACCACCCGATCCGCCTTCACCAATAATGATACAAATGATGGGGACTCGTAATTCTGCTAGGACATAAAGATTTTTACCGATAGCTTCTGATTGTCCCCGCTCTTCTGCATCGATGCCTGGGTATGCCCCGGGTGTATCAATAAACGTAATCAACGGAATAGAAAATTTCTCAGCTAGGCGCATTAAGCGTAAGGCTTTGCGATAACCTTCCGGTTTAGGCATGCCAAAATTGCGATGGATCTTTTCCCGAGTGTCGCGTCCTTTCTGGTGGCCAATCACCATCACAGTCTGATTATTGAAACGAGCCAACCCTCCGACAATCGCGTGATCATCGGCAAAATTCCGGTCGCCATGCAATTCCTCAAAATCTGTAAACAAATGTTCAATGTAATCGAGTGTATACGGGCGTTGCGAGTGACGGGCAACTTGTGAGATTTGCCAGGGAGTCAGTTTTGCATAAACATTTTTTGTGAGAGATTGGCTTTTGGCCTGCAAGCGTGCAATTTCAGCTGAAATATCCAAAGCGGAATCATCCTGCGCAAAACGTAACTCTTCTATTTTGGACTCAAATTCTGCGATATTCTGTTCAAATTCCAGAAAAGTAATTTTCATGTGGGCTAAGATATAATCTTAAAACTGAGATGATACAGGATTTGCAGATAAATCTGCATGGCAGAGTTGATCAAAATAGTCTTCATTTTAAGAAAACTGGGTAAATTTTTATTCAAGCTTGCTTGATCATTTTACTTGAAATTTTGTAACAAATTGATTTGACAGTATCAATAATATGAGGGTTTTTTTATGAAACGACGCACCTTTCTTCAAGGAATCAGCGTGGCGGCTGCATTGCCTGCTCTTTCATTGCTAGTGCCCGTTACCCAGGCAAATGCAGGTGATGTCAATCAGACTTCGATAGTACCTCTTAACAAGCCTCATAAAGCCTGGCGGAACATAGTGTCGCCAGCAGCGTATCAGGTTTTATTTGAAGAGCATACAGAGCCGCCTGACAGTAGCGAATTAAATCATGAGCATCGCGATGGAACCTTTATTTGTGCGGCATGTTATTTGCCATTATTTGAAAGCCAACATAAGTACGAAAGCGGAAGCGGATGGCCAAGTTTCACGCAGCCTATAGAAGGACACATTGGAACCCGACGTGATTACATGCTGATTATTCTACGGACTGAATATCACTGTGCGCGATGTGGCGGACATCAAGGGCATGTATTTAAAGATGGACCGTCACCAAGAGGGGAGCGCTGGTGCAATAATGGATTGGCATTGAAATTTGTACCGCGTGCCGATCAATTGCCGGAACTTAGGAGTTAGGTTTATGCAAAAGAATTTCCATCGACAATATTCCACTATTGTGTGGTTATTTGTTCTGATGTTATTTAGCTCATGCCGGCAGATTGATAGCCTGATCGCAGAGTCACCTTCACTGCCTATCGCGAATGAAAATTTAGAGACTGCAATTTTTGCGGGAGGTTGTTTCTGGTGTACCGAGTCTGATTTCGACAAAATGCCAGGGGTTGTTTCTACGACATCCGGCTATATCGGTGGTAGCGTGATTAATCCAACCTATGAGCAGGTAGTGGCAGGAAATACCGGGCATGTCGAAGCGGTGAAAGTTCATTTCGACCGAACCAAAACAAGTTTCCCGAAGTTATTGGCTGCGTATTGGTTGACCATCGATCCATTGACTGTTAATCGTCAGTTTTGTGACCAAGGTCCGCAATATCGTAGTGTGATTTTTTATAGCGATGCTCATCAGAAAGAACAGGCAGAGACCTCGAAACAAGCACTAGTGGATTCTGGAAAATTTACTCAACCTATCGTAACGGAGATTTTGCCTGCGTCAGAATTTTATCGCGCAGAGGAGTATCACCAGGATTACTCCCTTAAGAATCCGCTGCGGTACGCTTATTACCGAAACAACTGTGGACGGGACAAACGGTTGGGAGAATTATGGGGAGTTAAACATTAATAAGATAAAGATGATTGCTTTGGGGAGCATGACTCCTCAAATTTTTTTGCGCGATTATTGGCAGAAGAAACCCCTACTGATAAGGAATGCGCTTCCCGGTTTTAATGGCCTATTAACAAAGGATGAATTAATGGAATTGGCGTGTTGTGAAGATGCACAATCCCGTTTGGTTATCCAGAAAAATGGTAAATGGCGACTCAAGCACGGTCCTTTTAGTAGTTACGATTTGGCAAAACTACCTAAGAAGCAGTGGACGCTTTTAGTACAGGACGTCAATCATTTTCTTCCTTCCGCGCGCGATCTATTGACGAAATTCCGCTTTATACCTCACGCTCGTCTGGATGATTTAATGGTGAGTTATGCGCCTAAAGGCGGAGGAATTGGACCTCATTTTGATTCTTACGATGTGTTTCTATTGCAAGGCCTTGGATCTAGGCGCTGGCAAATATCAGCACAAAAAGATGATCAGTTCATCGCCGATGCTCCGTTGAGGATTTTGCAAGATTTTCGACCAGAGCAGGAATGGGTTTTGGAAGCAGGAGATATGCTTTATTTGCCGCCTCAGTATGCGCATAACGGTATTGCTGAAGATGATTGTATGACGTATTCGATAGGTTTTCGCGCGCCTAGTCATCATGAATTGATCACTCAGTTTCTTGTTTATTTGCAGGATAATTTTGAAACGGAAGGTTGGTATTCCGATCCAGATCTGTCATGGCAATCTCATCCATCAAAAATTAGTGCCGCGATGCAACGCCAAACGCGTTCAATACTTAAGAAGATTAAATGGGATTACGAAGATGTGGAAAATTTTCTGGGTATTTATCTATCTGAGCCCAAATCGCACATTTTTTTTGAGCAACCTGATAAACCTTTGAACTCACGTCTGTTTTTGCAACGAGTGATGAATAATGGCATACGACTTGACTTAAAAAGTAGATTGTTAAGTGGTAACGGTAAATTTTTTATAAATGGCGAGGTTTATAACGTTGGAATGGATGCTTACAAATTGCTGCTTAACCTTGCTGATAGTCATGAAATCTTCCCTGTTTCAAAAATTGATGAAGAGACTGGGAAAATCCTTTATCAATGGTATGTTAGCGGCTATCTGGAAAGTGATGATAGCGAATGATAAGAGTCCTGATTACTTAAATTCAACGAGTTTTTCTTGAAATTTCCTGGACAGCATTATTTAATTCTGGTATTAAGGTTGTGGTCTTTCATTAGTGAATGACTGATGAGTTGTTTTACATAATTTTATTTTTCGTTAAATTTTTCTGAAAATAGGAGATTTAGAATGAAATACAATATGAAATTCGCTCTATTGATTGCCGCCCTTTTAACAACATTTCTAGTCGGATGTGGTGAGCCAAAACCAGGGCAATATCCACCAAGCTTCATGGATGAGCGTGAAGGCACGCCAAAGTGATGAGATATCGATTGTTTCTGACATTGAAAGAAATAGCGATAATGAAAACCGCCCCGAAGAGGGCGGTTTTTTTTATTAATCAAATTGCTTAAGTATTTATGATTAATCTTAATTGCTATTAAATAATTTTATGCTGCAAAGAATGTTGCAGATTAGCTTGGAATGTAGGAATAAAGTTTTAGAGAAGAGTTATTTGATCATTTAATTGTTGGGTTCAAATTTGTATAATTGTGTTACTTCGATTATGCTATGAAGTGCAAATCAATTAGAAGAACATGGGAGATTAAATGATGAAATTGACATTTTGGGTCGCTACGTTTGCAGTTTTAACATTAACTGCTTGTGAAGGTAAAAAAAGTCTTGATGGTTATCCTATGGACAAACCCCCTCCTTCAGCTTATGCGCCTAGGGATTCTGAGCCAGCTCTGGATGGAGCTGAAGCAAAAGGTGCAGATAGCGCAGCAGAAAGTGTTGGCGGTAAGTAGTACAAAGAACAAAGTGTTATTTCTATTGTTATCAAAGGAACTAACTGTTAATGGTATGAAATAACTCTTCATAAAACATTAGTCTTCTTTGGGTAGTATTAGAAGGAGACTAATGGTAAATATGTCGATTGATTAAATGAAGTATCTGCTTTAAATTCCTATTTACTGCTTTTAAACGTTCGAGCATATCACCTAAAATTTCATTTTTTATTATTTAAATCAATCTTTATTTTTAATGAATTTTGCTTTGATAAGTTAAAAAATGATTAATACTCAAAAGCAAATATAAACTTGTTGAGCCTGTGCAAATAGCTTGCTTGAAAGATTGGCTAAATTCGTTATATACTGCTCAGCTTAAGAAACTTTTTATAAGGAAAATCATATAATGAAATATACTCTTTTGGCTGCGTCATTATTAGTTTTAATATTATCCGCATGTGGTGGAAAACCTAGTCAGGCGTTACCTGAACAGGAAAAAGCAAATTATGAAAAAATCATGAGCGGCGGGGAAGCAGAAAGCAAAAAATAATTCCCTTTGCTTGAGGAATAAAGAAACCGCCCGAAGAGGCGGTTTTTTATTGATAGGTTATTTGTATACCGAAAGTACTGAGATTAGAGCGATCTATTTCAGTTTAGGCCATAAATAATAGAAATAAAAATATCTAGGTCTGGCTCACAAATTCAACAAATGCTAAGCATCAAAGTGAGTACATAATACCATCATGCCTTACTCATTTAAGTTGTTCATGGAGTAACTTAAGAATTCGATTCGTAGTGGTAGAATTTACTGTCGTACCATCATCATTCAGTAAAGTAATCTTGCTGGTATTAGCTCCCGTGTTATCGACCTGAATGCGGTATTTCGCGGCTTTGGAATCCGCTTTGTCGTTGTCACGCAAGAAGGTGATTCCCGATAACAGGCCTGACAGAATGCCTTTATCGTCACTGGTTTTTTTGCTGTCTTTATCAGGATTAACATAGCGTACAAAATAAATTCCTTCAACCCGATTACGATCTTCAACAGTGAAGCCGATGCGATCAAGTGCTAAACCAACACGTCGCCATGATCTGTCAAATGCTTCGTTAATCACAAGGGTGCTGCCAGTATTGTCGATATAGGCGCGCTCTTGCGCTGAGCTTCTGCCGTTTGCGGTCAGCTCCAGTTTGGCTTTCTCTTCCTCTACACCAAAGCGCACCATCAAGCGAGATAACATCTCAGCTTCCAGATCGGGGTCTGCCGGCCGTGGTTGCCAGATGGAGCGCTGCAGATTGCCTCCTTCTATCACTTCATTCATGCCACGATGGCTGATGTATATTTCAGTGACGCCCGCTTCACCACGCTCCAGGCGAGTACGAAATTTATCGCGTTCTGCGGCCGAATAAATACTGTCCAAGAATGTGGATAGGAATGTACGCACAAAATCCTGAGGAATCTTGGCTCGATTCTCGGCCCAATCCGTTTCCATGATACCGGCTTCAGGCACTTCAATTTTGATCAGGAATCCCAGTTCTTGCCAGAATTCCTTGATGATCGGCCATACCATTTCGGGAGATTGAGGAACGACTAACCAGCGTTGTGTGCCCGCACGTTCGATATGTACATTCTGAACCGATGTCGGCAAAAAAGAGGTGTTGCCAGGCTGCGCTTGCTTGCCACGTTCACTATTGTAGCTAGAAAACGTTGTGCTGCCTGATGAAGCAAGCTCTGGAATCGCGTAGCGCTCATCAATCGCAGGTTTAATGAGATCAGGAGGTATGTCTAGAGGCGGTAGTTTACCCGCTGATTTATAGTCAATGGTCTTGCTTTCTGGAATTAGCTTGCAACCTGTAATTGTCAATGAAAGTGCCAATACCATATACGGTATGGTTACTCGTCGCCATTTCATTTTTGACATCTTACTCCTTCAAATCATGGATATTGGCAAACTGCATTGCTTCTCGAACTAGCTGATGGTATTGATTGGACAGTGTGGTGAGTGGCAACCGAATCCCAGGACCTATTAAACCCATTTGCTCAACAGCCCATTTCACAGGAATTGGATTGGCTTCCACAAATAGATCAACATGTAATCGTAGAAGCTTATTATTCAGTGCTCTTGCAGTCTTTAGATCTTCCGAGAATGCAGCCACGCACATGTCATGCATCATTTTGGGTGCTACATTGGCCGTGACTGAAATAGTGCCATGACATCCCAGCAGTAGCATAGCTAAGGCACTGACATCATCGCCGCTATAGATGGAGAAGTCAGCTGGCGCCCGCAATAGTAGATCAGATCCTCGGCCTATGTTTCCTGTCGCATCCTTGATGCCGATGATATTAGGGATCTGTGCCAACCGTAAAGCCGTATCATTGTGAATGTCCGCCACGGTTCTGCCGGGAACATTATATAGAATATGCGGTATATCAACGGCTTCTGCTATCGCCTTAAAGTGCTGATAGAGACCTTCCTGGGTTGGCTTATTGTAATAAGGAGCGACCGACAAGCAGGCATCGACACCTGCATTTTTTGCATAAATTGATAAATCAATAGCTTCACGGGTTGAATTGGCGCCAGTGCCCGCAATCACCGGTATGCGTCCGGCAACATGATCAACTGCGGTTTGCATCAACAGATGATGTTCATCAAAATCTACCGTGGGAGATTCGCCCGTGGTACCAACGACGACAATGCCATCGGTGCCCTGTGCTATATGGAAATCCAGAAGAGAACGAAAACGTTCTAAGTCTAATCCGCCATCCTCGCTCATCGGAGTGACGATAGCAACCAAGCTACCTTTAAACATGACAATCTATCCAGTAAAAAAAATACATTTTACCCGAATCTCAATGTATTTAAGCATATTCACTCCGTGATTCCACATTTTTTGTACTGGCCACTCACAAAGCGATCATTCTTGCAACAAGCCTTGCTCACCTGAGCCGAAAGTTCCTTACCCCATTATTTTAGAAAAACTCATTTTGTCGTTGCTGTAATCCACTTTGATCGTGTCCTTTGCAACAAAATGACCCTCTAAAATCTCCCTTGCCAGCGGATTTTCAATGTCAGCCTGAATGGCGCGTTTCAGTGGACGTGCACCAAACACAGGATCGAAGCCGGCTTGAGAGATCGCCGCCAATGCCGCATCGCTGACGTCGAGTTTCATTTCCAGCTTGGCCAGTCTGGCTTCAAGATAATGCAATTGTATTTTGGCAATAGATTGGATATGTTTTTCATCCAAAGAGTGGAATACTACAACTTCATCGATTCGATTGATGAATTCGGGCCGAAAATATGTTTTTACTTCGCCCATCACCGCCTCTTTGACCAGTTGATATTCGCTGCCCGCCATTTCCTGAATCAATTGCGAGCCCAAATTGGAGGTCATCACGATGACCGTATTTTTAAAATCAACGGTGCGCCCTTGGCCATCGGTCATGCGGCCATCATCCAGAACCTGCAGCAATACATTGAATACATCGGGATGTGCTTTTTCCACTTCATCCAGCAAAATGACTGAATAAGGTTTTCTACGCACGATTTCGGTCAAATATCCACCTTCTTCATAACCCACATAGCCGGGGGGGGCGCCAATCAAACGTGCCACCGAATGCTTTTCCATGAATTCGGACATATCCACGCGGATTAAATGATCTTCCGAGTCGAATAGAAAACCTGCCAACGCTTTGCATAGCTCGGTTTTTCCGACACCGGTAGGCCCCAGGAAAAGGAAGGATCCATAAGGGCGATTGGGATCAGATAGACCTGCGCGAGAGCGGCGTATGGCATCGGATACCAACCGCACGGCTTCATCCTGGCCTACGACCCTGTCATGCAGTTTTTGTTCCATAAATAACAGCTTTTCACGCTCACCCTGCATCATTTTCGATACTGGGATGCCGGTCGCGCGCGAAACCACTTCAGCAATTTCTTCTGCGCCAACCTGTGTGCGCAATAGTTTGGGCGCAACCGATGCGTTGGGCTCGGTGCTGCGAATTTGCTGTTTCTGATCGTTGAGTTGGAATTGTAACTGTGCTTCGAGTTGTGGGAGGCGGCCATATTGCAATTCCGAAACTCTTTGCCAATCACCTTTGCGCGTTGCGCCTTCTATTTCCAGCTTGATTTTTTCCATTTCCTCCTTGATTTGTTGGGAACCTTGCACTTGGGATTTTTCTGTTTTCCAGATTTCATCTAAATCAGCATATTCGCGTTCTTTGAGTTTGATTTCATCCTCAAGCAATTGCAGGCGCTTTTGTGAGGCTTCATCTTTTTCTTTCTTGATGGCTTCGCGTTCAATTTTAAGTTGTATGAGACGACGGTCCAGCTTGTCCAATGCTTCCGGTTTGGAGTCGATCTCCATACGAATGCGCGCGGCTGCCTCATCAATCAAATCAATCGCCTTATCGGGCAGAAAACGGTCGGTAATATATCGGTTGGATAATTCTGCAGCGGCGACGATTGCGGGATCAGTAATATCCACGCCATGATGTACTTCGTATTTTTCCTGCAGACCGCGCAGTATCGCGATAGTCGCCTCCACCGTGGGTTCTTCCACCATCACTTTCTGGAAACGTCGTTCCAAGGCGGCGTCTTTCTCAATATATTTTCGGTATTCATCCAATGTCGTGGCACCTACGCAATGCAATTCGCCGCGTGCCAATGCAGGTTTCAACATATTGCCCGCGTCCATGGCACCTTCGGCTTTGCCGGCACCCACCATGGTATGCAATTCATCAATGAATACGATGGTTTTACCTTCATCCTGTGCAAGTTCTTTCAGTACAGACTTGAGGCGCTCTTCAAATTCACCGCGGTATTTTGCTCCTGCCAGTAATGCGGCCATGTCCAAAGACAATACTCGTTTATCTTTCAAGTTTTCAGGGACTTCGCCATTGATAATACGCTGTGCCAGCCCTTCGACAATGGCGGTTTTGCCGACACCTGGCTCACCAATCAGCACCGGGTTGTTTTTGGTGCGTCGCTGCAGCACTTGTATCGCGCGGCGAATTTCATCGTCACGTCCGATGACTGGATCCAATTTGCCCTGGCGTGCGCGTTCGGTAAGATCCAATGTGTATTTTTTCAATGCTTCGCGACTACCTTCGGCTTCAGCACTGCTGACTTGTTCGCCGCCGCGTACTGTATTAATGGCTTTCTCTAAAGCTGCGGAGTTGGCACCGTATTGTTTAAGCAGTGCGCCTAATTCGCCTTTATCCTGCAGAACTGCCAGCAAAAACATTTCGGACGCAATGAATTGGTCATTGCGCTTTTGTGCTTCCTTATCAGCCAGATTTAACAGATTATTCAGCGTGCGAGAAATGGTCACTTCTCCGCCTGAATTTTCGATTTTTGGCAGACGCTGTACACTTTGTTTAATATTTTCCAGCAAAGGAACCGTGTTAACGCCGGAGCGTTGTAGCAGAGAAAGCGTACTGCCATCATCTTGTTGCAGAAGCGCCAGCAGCAAATGCTGCGGTTCGATCGAGGGATTATCCTGACCGATGGCAATACTTTGCGCATCCGCGAATGCTTGTTGGAACTTAGTGGTTAATTTGTCAAAACGCATGAGATTCTCCCTAGGTAGGTTATTGACTCGTACGTGGGGGATGGCCGCCAAATTTCAAGAGCAGAATGATTGGATGAGCAGATGTCCGGTTTCAGTCGCGAATCCTTGACGCATCAGAATCCGTTTTGTTTTTCTTAAGCGGCTCAGGGTAGGGATACAGGATATTTAGCGCTACGCTTTTGCCCGCAGTTTCAACGATTCGCACATGTTCACGCTTAAACTGGCGTGCATGATGCAGGCCGCAAGAGTGTGCGATCATGTTAATTTCCTTGTTCACATTTTTGGCGTAGTTAGCTACTCGGATATATTTCTCTTCAACCACTAGGCCATTTTGTAACCGCGCATCATGAGTCGTGATTCCGGTGGGGCAGGTGTTGAGATGGCAGCGCATGGCCTGGATGCAGCCCAGAGAAAACATGAAGCCGCGTGCAGTATTGACAAAATCGGCGCCGGCACAAAGCGCCCATGCGCCTTCCGCAGAAGTAACCAGTTTTCCGGCAGCAACGACATAAATTCGCTGTCTGAGTCCGGATTGAAATAAGGCGTCCACGACGCGCGGCAATGCTTCCGCTATGGGTAGGCTGACATGATCAATCAAGGTTTGCGGTGCTGCGCCGCTGCCACCTTCGCCACCATCAATGGTTATAAAATCGGGGGCATATTCCAATCCGCGGCGATTGATCATGTCGCATAATTCATTGATGAAATTCCAACCGCCAATGGCTGTTTTGATGCCCACCGGACGTCCGGTGAGCTCACGGAGAGCGTGAATTTTGTCGAGCAGCTCGTCAATATTGTTGATGTCCTTATGCCGATTCGGACTGATGGAATCCTGACCTTCCGGGATGCCACGGATGGCGGCTATTTCGCTGCCCACTTTATTGCCGGGCAATAAGCCGCCTTTGCCGGGCTTGGCGCCTTGCGATAACTTGATTTCAAACGCTTTAACCACTTTGCTGAGTTCTTTGGCGCGTTGCGCTGAGAAATCACCATTTTCATCGCGGATGCCATATTTGGCGGTACCGATTTGCATGATCAAGTCACAACCGCCTTCGAGGTGATATGGTGCTAACCCGCCTTCGCCGGTATTCAACCAACAACCCGCCTGAGCTGCACCCAGCGACAACGCGCGCACAGCCGGTTTGGAAATGGCGCCATAACTCATGCCGCTGATATTGATGATGGATTTTGCTTCAAAAGGGTGTTCGCAATAACCTTGACCGATATGCAGCGAGGGCGTTGGCAGTTGATCTTCTTCCTGGATCGGGAATGCCGCATTAACAAAAATAATCGAACCGGGTTGGCGCAAATCATTAGTGGAGCCAAAACCGACCAGACTGCCTTTATTTTTGGCATTTTTGTATATCCAGCCGCGCGTAGCCCGGTTGAACGGCATTTCGTCGCGGTCGTTGGCAAAGAAATACTGTCGAAAGTATTTACCCTGTCGCTCGAAAATATAACGTAACCGGCCAATGACAGGATAGTTGCGTAAAACCGAGTGTTTCTTCTGGGTGACATCTTGTATAAACCAGAATACGATCATGCCAACGATGACAATTCCTAGCATCGTGGCCAGACTATAAATAATCAGATCGATCGCACCAGACATACAGCCTCCCTATTGATGATGAACAGCATATACTATCCGTTCAATGGGAGTAAGTGAATATTCTGAACATCGGCAACGAATGCGAATGCCGTTTAACTAACCAGCTATACTATACTTTCATCCTTCATTGAAAATTAAGGTAAGAAAGAATTGAAAGATTTGCGCGATGAGATTCAACGGAATGTACAGCAGGCGTTAGCAGAAGATGTGGGGGAAGGCGATTTGACGGCCGCATTGATTCCAAGCGGCACAACAATGAACGCCAGTGTGATCAGTCGGGAGGAAGCGGTGTTGTGCGGTATGCAGTGGTTTGCAACCTGCTTTATGACCTTGGCGCCCGATACAGTGATTGATTGGTTTGCGAAAGATGGAGATAAGCTACAGGCCGGGCAGAAGCTATGCGAAGTTACCGGCAATGCGCGCGCATTGTTGACCGCTGAACGCTCAGCGTTAAACTTTCTACAGTTGTTATCTGCTGTGGCCACGCAAACCCGGCATTATGTTGATGCCATCGCGGGCACAGGAGCCGCTATCGTTGATACCCGCAAAACATTACCCGGGTTGCGCATGGCGCAAAAATACGCCGTGACTTGCGGTGGCGGCATTAATCATCGACTGGGTTTGTATGATGGCATCCTGATCAAGGAAAATCATATTATGGCTGCCGGTGGTATTAAACCAGCTTTAGTCAAAGCGCAGGAAATTGCACCGCCTCATGTTTTTATTCAAATTGAGGTGGAATCCCTGCCAGAGCTGCACGAAGCAATAGCCGCCGGAGCCAGTATGGTGTTGCTGGATAATTTTTCGCTAAGACAATTGTCGGATGCGGTCACGCTAGCTCGCCAGCAAATCGGCGGTGAACGCATTATCTTGGAAGCATCTGGCAACGTTAATTTACAGACGGTGCGTCAAGTGGCTGAAACGGGTGTTGATCGGATTTCTATCGGCGGATTGACTAAAAATATTCAGGCGATAGATCTGTCGATGCGTTTCATTTAATAACTTGTTGGTGGCAGCATGTATCAGCGCCAGACATTTCCTCTAGTAGGTTTAGATGAGAAATGACAGCTATCGCCTGTAATTGCAGTCTGATGACTTCAAATAGAACTATTGTATTCGTTCAAGAATAACCCGTGCGCGGCCTTTACCAAAAAACCCCAGTCTTTTAGCGGCGTGTTTTGTGACATCAATGATATTTTGATTTTGTTGCGCCATGCGGTCATTGATTTTGACGATGACACTTTGGTTATTCGCTAAATTAGTGACTTTTACTTTGGATCCATAAGGAAGTTGATTGTGGGCGGCAGTCAGTTTGTTTTGATCAAAAACTTCGCCATTGGCTGTTTTTCTGCCCTGATACTTGTCGTGATAGTGAACAGCATGTCCTGTTCCCGCTAAAGCAGCGCAGGAATTTAATGTGATAAAAGCGACAGCACCATACAATGCTAGTGAAGCAGCGTGTATTTTCATAAAAATTTCCTTTAACAGATATCAGCGATCCTGTAAGCTGATGAATTGGATGGTTTTTGTTTCAGTTTAAATCGATAAATTATGATCCGAATTATATTGATAGCAGCTTTCTGCCAGTATTATTGATTGGTTCTTAAAAGTTAAATGTAATTTTTCCTACATTTGCGGCTGCATTCTACCTGAATTATTTTTGTTCCATGGTATTAATAAACGCATTTGCTTCATTAATCGACTTTTCCATCGAAGCGATCAAGACGGATACGTCTGATTTGATGGTACCCAACTCTCCTTTGAGCGAAGCAATGGCGCGCGCATTGAGGTTGTGCTTGAGGAACATGACCTGATCGTGAAATACAGTCAGAATCGGATGAATTTTGGCTTCAGCTTGCTTCATGGAAGCGATCAGCTGCCGGTAATGCACTTGTGTGGTGTCGAGTTTTTTCTGACTGCTTTGTTTTAGTGCAGCACTACTATATTGCGCAATTTCCAGCTTCCATTCATTAAACAGGGCCTCGGATACGCTTTCAATATCCGCAATCCGGTTTTTGACTTCATCCGCTTTGCTGACGCTGCCTTCATAAGCATCATTCAGTCGTTTATATGTGGCTTCCAAATCGCCACCGCTGAAATTGGTGGCAGCGGTAAATTGTTCCAGGGCCGATTTGAATTGCTCCTTGGTTTCTTCCTGCGTGTCACGCGCTTTTTCAACTCGGTAAACCATCACATCGCGTTTGGGAATGCCGACTTTTTCCAAACCTTCGAGATACATGGTGGAACAGGCAGTTAGCATGAGCAATACTGACACAAAGAGTAAACGATATAAATAGTTCATGTTTTTCTCCATTAAAAAGTCCGTAGATTGTTGATATTGATGATTTCTTGAGTTCACTTGAAGAGGCGTTAGCGCAGTACGCCCCGTCGTAATAATTGCCAGGCGACTTTTAAGCCCCACAGGATGGGATGGCGGCGCAACATCGGAGTAATTTCCACACTGACACCCGTGTGCCGTTCTATTTTCCAGACCGCGTACTCGATGCTATTGTTAAAAGTAAGCGTTGCTTTGGATAGACGTAGGATTGATAGAATCCTCCCTTGCCAGCGGCGTAAACGCCAGTGCCAGAGAGCTTGCTGCTGCATCTTCGGATTGGTTATGCAGAGGTATTTGCCATTTTCTTGTTTTTCCAATAATCCTGTGAGCATGGGAGCTGCGACTTCTGTTAGTCGAATGAACGCACTCAGATTGGCTTGTGCCAGATGTCGCGCACGTGTTTCTCGCTCTGCCCGTAATTCGGCGGCATAAGTGAGCGTCAGGCAACGCGTCCAGATCTCTTCGACATCCAGTACGCCTGCTTCGAGCGTAGGTACCCCTGATTTTAAGAAGGTAACAACGGAATGCGCCAGCGCTGCATAAATCCGTTCCCGTACGGAATCATTAAGGCAGTAGAGTAGCCGCGATGGCTGCGCAAAGCGTGCCCAGATATAGGGATGAAACCAGAATTGCGCGCCCTGTTCAAAATCTTGCGTCGAAATGACGGCGTACTTTGCGCGCAATGTTCTTCCCTGATGAGGGAGTTCCAAATAGAATACATTGGGTGCCAACCAGGTATTTAAGTTCGCTAAATAACGTTGGGGATAAGCCATGTAGTAACTATTCACGACGACATACAGGTCGACGATACCTTCGTCCAAACTGCAAGCAGAATGCAAACAGGAGCCGTACAGAATCACGGCATCCAGTGATTTGTCAAAGCGTGTAACGAGCGAATCTACCAGTGGAAGGAGATCAGGGGATACCGCTTTATTGCTTTCCCATGCAACTTCATTAATCAATCGAACGGGTAATTGCGTGATGGGCGCAGTGATGGAGCTAGTCATGGTAGTAGCAGTGTCCTTTAAAACTAAAAATGTTACGGGATTCGTTGCGGAAATCCGCAAGGGTTCAAGTGCGCTGGTCGATCGATACAATTCGCCGTCGACAATATATTCATCATCCATATGCAAGGTTACAGAGTGGGTATTGTGACTATAGTAACCATCCGTTTCCTTCAGCACTCGACCGCCACCGGAGAGTAGGGGCCATACTGAGCGCCACAGGCGCTTGCGTTGCTGGCTGACAAAAGTAACATGCAGCGGTGCAGGTTCTTGTCCCCAATAAGGGCGCATGTTTAATAACAAACAATCCAATGCGCTAACCAATGCAAACAGATAAGTGCCTTTATGAGTTCGTTCATTGTCTTCCGTCAGAGTCATGGTCACTGGTGCCCATTTGCTTTGATGATGTCCCAATGCCATACCAACCAGCATGCCTATCAATGATCGCAGCATCACTATTGCAGTGAAGATGCCGCCGGTGATACCCAGTTGTTTGACTGGGCTGCGTGAAAACTTAACCCCGCGCGCTACCAGCCCAACCGCAAAGAACATGCCGTAAATTGGCTTCATACCAGTCTGTTCGATACACAACACTGGACGTTGCGCGAGCTTGGGAGTGGATGGATTTAGCAGATAATCACGTAAGCGATGCAAGGCTTGCGCAGGTTTGTCGTGAACGCCGATATCGAGCGAAGTCATGTTGGTGGTGCCGCCCGGTATGATCATCAGTATCGGCCATTGACTAAATGCTAGGGTCGTAAACAGATGGCTGAGTATGGCATGGGTCGTGCCATCTCCGGCAACGACGACCAGTAAGTCGATATCTGCCTGTATCAAATGATCGATGGCCGCTTTAAAAGCTATCGCATCGGCTGCTTCACAAACCTTCATGCCGGGTATTTCATTTAGAGCTTGCTGAATGGCTGCTAGGTGTTTGCGTGTTTGACCACTCATTGGATTGAGTACGCAGCCTATTTTAGCAGCTCCGGTTTGCAGGCGATCAATCCTTGTGGGTGAAGTCATGCAGTGTTTCTAACGTATGGAATTGGAAGAGGAAGGGTAGGTTTTTTTTAAATTGAGTGGCGCACGGGTAAAAATTTTGACTGCCCATATGTCGCGGTCGCGCGCCGGATCGATGTCCTGCAGCCAGGATTTCAGTGCGCCGTCTTTTTGTCGAGTCCGCCAGCCAACCATCAAACGCCATGTAAGTATGCCGGTTGAGATTAAGTGCCAGGCAACGACCAATAATAGTCCCACATGAGGTTGGCCGATTAACCATCCATAAGTGAGCAATAGCAGATTGGGATTGCGTCGAGCGGTAATGAGCCGATTAAAAGAATCCAGTTTGCGCCAGATAAATATATCAAATGGTGCCAGCCATAGCTGGAATGCGCCTTCACACAAACGTCCACCCACGTATCCGATCAGCATCAGCCACATGAGAATTTCCAGACCGGCTATAGGGGTTGCCGTGCTCGCCAGGCCGACTCCCCAGGCCAAATACCAGAGTGGTGGGTGGATGATGTCTAAACCGTGGTCGAGTACATCACCAAAGCGGCTGGAAGTTACGGTAACGCGCGCCAATTTACCATCAACGGTATCCAGAAAGGTCATGAACCAGCCCATGACCAATCCAATGCCAAAGAGTCCCATCCAAAACGCGAGACCGGCCAGTGCTGCAAAAACAACGCTGAGGTAGGTGACGTGATTCGGTTGCCAACCGTGACGTACGCAAAAATGCGTCGACCAGAATGCCGGAATCGGCCAAAGCCATTTAGTTACCAGATCGGTTACGCCTTTATAGGATCCTGAAAACAGCTCTTTTTCCAATAGATGCCGATTTGCTTCACTGATTGGCAAGAGGTACGGCGGATCTTTCTTTTTCAAATTTTGTTGAAAGTCTATTGCTAAGTCACTCAAACCAATGCGCGGGAGGGTGAGCAGCACGAACTTATAATTCTGGCTTTGATTATTGTTCAAATTTCTGAGTAAGCGGGATGCCTGATCACCCTCAACATATATCGCGGCTGGGCTGTCTTCGTTGCTGTACAAAGCGATTTTCTTGTCAAGGCTGAGTAATGACGTGAGTACACGTGCATCAAATAGAAAATTAGCATTCAAAAATAACGCAGTAGCACCGGAAGGTATTTTCTCGGGATCGTCGACGAAGGTAATTCTCTCTCGTCCTGCGAGCATGCGCTGTAAGCGTTCGCGGCCGGTTAATCCCCAAATTTTTGTTTCGCTCTCACCAAAGATATAGATATATGTTGAAGTCGGCATGTGTAATATGTGATGAATATTGGGTTTTGTCTGAAATGGTTACATTCATAAGTGCGTACCCGATTACGCAAGGCTACGCGATTGTAGATGTTTTAAGACCACAATCATAGAATTGTGGTTAAAAAGTTCGTCGTAGCCATATATTTGCCAGAAAGATCATCACCAAGCCAGGGACCAGCGCAATGAGTGCAGGATTTAGGTGCAAAATTAAGCCGGTATTGGCAATAATCTGATCCAATAAGTAAACCGCAAGCCCAATCAGTGCCGCAAATACCAATTTATTGCCTAGACCTGTGCGTATCGATCCGAATACAAAGGGAATGGATAACAACAGCATGGCAATCGTCATCAAGGCACTGCCCGCTTTGCGCCATAATGCCAGTGCATAGGAGTCGGCATCTTGCCCAGTGCTGCGCAGGAATTCGACGTGCCTTACTAACTCGAGCGGTGACAGGCTTTCCGGGGGTTTGGTGAGTGTCAAGATATCTTCCGGATTCAGAAAAGACGGCCAACTTAATGAATCCAAGTGAGTGGCAGAAACTTGATCTTCGGAAAAGGTTCTGATGATTACATTACTCAATTCCCAGACATCATTGTCCATGATATCGGCAAATTGTGCACGGGTATGCGTGAGCAAAAAACCGGCTTTATTCAAATGCAGGATTTCAATATCCGCTGCTTTTTGCGCGTGCAACATTTGACCTATGCGCAGAATATTGTTTTCATTGCGCGTCCAGATTCCCAGGTCCTTGCCGAGCTCGGCGCTTTTTTCCAGTGCAATTGCCCGATAAGTAATGGCTTTTTGTTGCAGTTGAGGCGCTATGAATTGCTCCAGAATGGCAACGCTGAACAGTAATAAAATACCGATAGTCAACGGTGCAAAGCTGATGCGCAGAGGCGAAAGACCCGCTACGCGCAAGGCAATCAATTCAGAATTCACCGCCAGTTTTCCAAGTGCGATGACAGTGCCCAATAAAGCGACAAAGGGCGCGATCTGAATAAATCTGCGCGGCAAAAGCATTGCAGTGTATGTGAAGGCATCAATGACGCGATAAGTGCCTCTGCCCACATCATCCAATTGATCCAATAAATCAAAGAAGCTGAATAAAGGCAGCAACACTGCGGCGGAAATGATGAAGCCGATCAGTACTTGATAGGCGATATAGCGATAAATGATCATGACTTGCGTGAAAATTGTTTTTTTCTTGTGAATAGCGCATACACGCCGAGAGCTAATGATATGGTCAGATAAAGCCACCAGATGCCAGGCATGCTGCCAACGACACTCTGTTCTACCCAGGTTTTGGCTAATCCACTCAGATTGTAATAAACCGTGAACAGCAAGGCTGCGAAGAGATAAGTTCGATCGCTTTTGTCTTGGCGCGGTGCAGTGCGAATAAATGCCACGGCAATCAGCGCCATGAGTATGGTTGACAGTGGGCGGGAAATGCGCCATTGCAATTCTGCAATATCACGTGGCTGATCAGATTCCCATAGTGTCCTGGTTGCGGCGGCCTTGCGCCGGTAATTCATTGCATAATCGCTATCGATAAAATAGGTCATGTTCTCGAATTGAATGACATCATCGGTACTTGCGGTATGCGTTAATCGATAGATCATGCCATCGGATAATTGAATATGCGGTCTTTGCTCAGAGGTTTTCGGTTGAATCTGGCGAGCTTGCTTGGCAATGACAATTTCACTGTTTTCCGGTTTCTTGATATAGTGAAAAACATATTGCATTTCTTTATTGGTGTCATCCTTGTTGCGTACATACACGATTCTGCCAGTGCGCTCGCTGCCATAAAAACGTCCGGCTTGGAAGCGATTGGTATTTAATTCAGCTTCTGCCTGCGCATCCAGGATGTAGCTTTCCGCATAGGCCCAGGGACGAACGTAGGAAGAAAGCATGCCGCTGACGATGCCCACCGGTATCGCGACAGTCAGTACTGTCAGTACAATGCGTGTACCGCTGACGCCGACGGATCGCATTACATTCAATTCCTGATCTTTATTGAGCCTGCCCAAGCCGATGATGACGGAAATATAGAGTGCAATGGGAATCAGCACTTCGAGAGCGATCAATGTTTTCAGGAATACCAGTTTAAGCAGAGCGGCGATACCCAATGTTTCTGTCACTGCTCCTGCCAACAGCCGGGCGCTGCTAAAACTGGCAAATAAGCCCACCAGAATGAGAAGAACTACTGTAAATGGCAGTAATACTTCACGTGCGATATAACGTTCAATTAATTTCATAAATCTGCTGAGATGGCTTTAAGCTGATGTTGAAACCGAGCGATAGAGAAGCTGGTAATGACTAAACAGATGGATTGTTGTCGTGAAAAAGGGGTGATTTTTGATTCAATATGGATTCAGCCAACACCAGATCTTCAATTTTATCAACATCGACACCCGCGCGCGGATCATTGAGCATAATGGCCTGTATATTAATCCCTGATTTCTTGGATACGCTATCAAAGGCGTGTTGCAGCGTTAAAAAACCAAATAAGTAAGATAAAACAATTTTGGGGCTGAGTACTCGGGCGATCAATTGCCAGGGGCGTTTGCGTAAATCTTCCGCCTGCCGCCAGAATCTCACCAATCCCCGTCCGTGTGGATTGAAAGTAAATAGATTGCAACCGCAAAAACCACCATCACGCAACCGTATTACGGTGCGTTTTGCACCTGGGAATGCGGCTGCGATAGCTTGCTGATTGGCTACGCCGACAGTGGCATCTGCATGAGCCGCCATAGACTTGCGTAAAAAATCGTCAACCAATGCAGTGGTCAATAATGCATGATCTGCCGTGGTTAATAATACCGGCATGTTGCTCGGTACATGACTGAAGCCACTTTCGGCACTGCGACTGGGAGAATCCAGATTGGGTAGCCAGGTGATTTGTTTGGAAGCGATGCGTTGTTTCAATTCCGGGCAGTGTGGAAGCAGGGATTCGGGAGGACCGCAGAGAATGATTTTCGCAATCTGATCACTAGCTGCCAGTGCGTCCAATACCCGAATGACCATCGGAATACCTGCAACCGGAGCAAATGCTTTGCAGGCCGCTCCCGTATGCTGAGTAATGGGATCCTTGGCCGTGCGGTCAGCAGCTAAAACCAATGCTACGAATCGCTTGGGTTCTTTATTGGATTCATCGTTCACAATGTTTTTCCATAAATACGATAACGTTTATATTGTTGGCTACCGATGCTATCGAGAATTCCGCGCATGGCGGTGTTATCTTCGAGTATCCATGACATTTCCACTTCCTTCATGCCACGAGCAATGGCGACTTTCCGCGGGGAATCAATGACCAGACAGGCCAGAGCCAAACCCAACGGCGTATTGCGAAATTGCTTGCGCACGCCCATCAGTGGTATGCGTCCCGTGCGTATTTGATGCTTCTTGATTCTGTTGACCATTTTTAGCCAGCCGAAGGGAAGTAAGCTGCCATTTAATTCTACCAGCACTTCATTGAGATTGGGCAATGCCACCATGAACGCCGCAGGCTCAGCATTAACTTCAGCAATTTGAATGTAATCATCCGGTAACAGGAGGCGCAGGCTGCTGCCGAGTTCCGCAAATTCTTCCCGTGTAAATGGTACAAATCCCCAGTTTTCAGACCATGCGTCATTAAAAATATAACGCAGAATTTCCATTTCTTCCTCAAATCGATTGCGCCGAAGTGTGCGTAATGTAATTTGTGAAGAAAATCGTTTAATCAGCGTCTGCATGACAGGCGGTGGGGTAAAATCGACATTGACCCAATAGGCCAATAGATCCTTGGCAGGAAGAAAGCCTTGTTCCTCGAGCAAACGACCGTACCAGCGCGGTGAATGAGGCATCATGACAACCGGAGGCGTGTCGAATCCATCAACCAATACTCCGCATTCCTGATTGATTGAAAGGTTGAATGGGCCGCTGACATACCGGATCTGTCTTGAAGCCAGCCATGCCTCCGCATGCAGCATCAGCGCAGCACATACTGCTGAATCATCAATGCATTCAAAAAGGCCAAAGTGACCTTTATCTGTGCCATATCGCTCTTGGTGCAATGTGTCAATCTGCGCGCTAATGCGACCAACAGGCAGATTATTTCGATATGCAATCCAAGCTTGCCATTCACCATGCTTAAAAAATGGATTGAAACGTGAAAAATGGAAACGTCGTTCCAAACGGAGTGGAGGTACCCACATGGAATCATCGGCGTAGATACGCCAGGGCACATCGATAAATTTACCCATGTCACGATAAGACATGACTGGCCGTACCGTCACAGCGCCTGAAACCACTGACTTATCGTGTTTGTTCATGGCAAATTAGTGATGTATTAGGTAATAATGCATCGAATTGATGGCTTGCATTATAGCGATATTGAGCAGAAAGTAGTGGATCTGCGCAGGAAATCTTCTTTGATCAAGTCAGTTACTGTTATTCGATGCTAATCAGTTGACAAAATGTTGCTGATTTCTAGAT
>JAGOKN010000120.1:1772-6980 GCA_017994575.1 Nitrosomonas sp. | reverse complement strand
ATAATTTAATAATTATCTTTTCGTACTAAAAACGGAGAGATGGCCGAGTGGTCGAAGGCGCTCCCCTGCTAAGGGAGTATAGGCACAAAAAGCTTATCGAGGGTTCGAATCCCTCTCTCTCCGCCAAGGATCTAGTATCCATGCCGATCTCAAGCATATCACATATAAATTACCATCAATTATCCTATCAAAAAGATTTTGATTTAATCGTCTTATTTTGGGATAGAGCAAGTAATCTCCCGATCAAATTCTGACAACTTATTTTTAGATTGTTGCTCCGCGACTCTTTATCAAGACTAGCATTCAGTACAATCAATGATTACATTAATCCGAAAATGATTATTTTTTGATCAAGTATATAAAAGTCGGATTATTGAGAATTTTACTTATCCATACCCGGCTTTACGTAAGCGTCCAACGCCACCATCTAATATCTTTTAGTGCGCTCAATTATCCTCAAATATTTTTTGAGAGGATAACATTACCGACAGATCAGCAAGTACATATAGAGGCTTGGCAGTCGAATGGATTATCACAGGTAGCCTATTGTCGTCAGCATCAGTTGAATTCCAAAACGTTTGCGAACTGGTTGCGGGTTTATCGCTCTCAACCAGTTGCTGCAGTTGCGTCAACTTTAATTCCGGTTGAGATCAAGTTGGAGCCTTCGTTATCCGGGTCACTATGTTTACGTTGTCCGCAACAACGTTAGTGCTCTGGAGTGGAGGCGTAGGAAAAGACACCAATTCAAATAGCGAAGATGAGAAAATAAGAAATCGGGTTACAAGCCATCAAACCTCGTAAATCGATAAAAATTGTTTGAGATTTTCACAAGGTTACCCCACCCATGCACTCTTAATTCCAATACAGATAGGTTATTCTACATCTAGTACTAACGTACTAATACTAAAGTACAATTATCACAGCTATCAAAGTAACTAGAATATCACCTTCCTAGCACACATCGAAAATATTAAATATCAGTCAAAAAATCCAAATTCTGGAATAACACAGTATTTCACAGCAGTCTTGTCTGAAATGGGTTTTATTCTTAAACAATTACTTACAGGAGCACTTGCAATGGGGTTTGTGAATGAAAGATTAGAAAACCATGAGTGGCAAACTATTGATCGGGAGCGAGGTATTGTTTTAAAAAAGGTAAGCGGACCGGGTCCAGATTCTTATTTTAAATTTAATCTAATTTTTGAAGGTGAGGGCGTCAATTTTTCAGCTTATCAGAAAATGAAACAGTTAAAAGATGGAGATGAAATAGAGTGGCAAGTTTTAGAAATTTATGCGCCATCACATATTAAGCAGGACAAATCGAGACTGCATGAGTTGATCACAGAAGCCCTAGATGCTTATGGTTTTGCTTCCTCTCGCAAATTTGTCAAAAATTTGATTGTTACTTTTTCTCCCAATATATAGGACCTGTAAGAAATGGATGCACAATCAGCACTCAATGAAATAGCTGCCCGGAGTACTACAGATAATCCGATGTCGATCAATGAGCTTAAAGCACTAGCAGATTCTGTTGATGCCAATACAGGAAATTCAACCTTGCTACTATGGAGTGGAGGTGTAGGAAAAGACACTAACTCAAACGGCGAAAAAGAATTTAAAGCAAAAGATATTGCAGAATCACTGTCCAATGATTCTTCTGTTAAAACGATTGCAGATACACAAATAGGTAAATTTCTTGATTCTGATGAATTTAGGGCTGAACTTCGAGCTGCCGCCAATCGCGAAGAATTGAGTTTTAATACTTTATATGCAGGAACTGATGTGAATGATACACGCATCAACAACACCAGTTTCTGGGACACTGCATCAGCGCGGCTGGTAGATGGCCATACCGGAGATTTTCGTTTGATTATGCCCTCTGCCCCTATCGGTAGTGTCGCTGCAGAGACCGAGATTCCAGCGCTATTGAGCAAATCATCACTATCCGGACAGAAAATCAATGGCGTTGACCTTAAAGATTGGCAAGATCGGTACCATGCGGACAAGTTGCTGAGTGGCGAAAACACGGCAAAAGCCGAACTCATCAAATTGATCGGCTCGACATCCAAAGCGGATTTGGCCGATATGCGAATCGGCAAGGATGCGGCAGGCAAATTATATGTTGACACCAATAGTTATTTGGGAAAAACGCTGGGACTGCCCGCCAAAGATATTCCGGCAGGAGCTGAGATAACTCGTCTGGCATCATTGGAAAGCATGCGTTTAAGTTATAGCGATATGACGCAGTATGTTAAGTACGAAGGTTTACTGAATAAAGCCGGATGGATCGGAGATATTCTGGGAACAGCTTTGGCTATCGCGCAAGCACAACAGGCATATCACAGTGGCAAACCAACAGAAGCCGGCGCCATTTTGGCAGCCCACGCCGGTAGTTTGGCGGGCGGCATTGCGGTTGGATATGGCGCTTCGCTTGCAGCCGGACTTTTACTTGTGCCCGGCCTGAATGTCGGCATAGGAACCGGTATGTTAATTACCGGAGCCGCTGGACTTGCAGGTGGTTATTTCGGTGGATTAGCCGGGGAGAAGCTTTTCGAAGATTTGTATATGAACATTTCAAGTTTCGATATGGCGCTCTTCTTCCAGGATCTAAAGGATGATTATGCTTGGGCAATCAATCGCCTTGGTGATTTGTTGCTGCAAAATATCGGCGAACTTGCTGAGATATCGAACACTGTTAACAATTTCTTCCTACAATTCAAAAATTGGACACCGCCACGCACAGATCCGTTAGTGTTGGATTTGGATAATGACGGCATCGAAACCATCGGCATCAACAACCCGGTCATTTTGTTTGATCATGACAGCGACGGCATTAAAACGGGTACGGGTTGGGTCAAAAGCGATGACGGCTTTTTAGTTCTGGATCGTAACGACAATGGTACGATCGACTCGGGTCGTGAGCTGTTTGGCGTTGATACCATCAAATCCAATGGCAGTCGCGCAACCAATGGTTTTGATGCATTATCGGATCTGGATTCCAATGCAGATCGGCTGTTTGATCAGAATGATAGCGAATTTACGCATGTGCGGGTGTGGCGCGATTTGAATCAGAATGGTGTATCCACATCGAATGAGTTATTTTCATTACCGCAGTTGGGAATTATCAGCATTAATCTCAATGCCACCAACCAGAATGTTAATCTCGGCAATGGCAACATACAAACCGCAGCAGCGGCACATTTGACAGTTGACGGCGCAGGACAAACCGGCAATCTCGATCTGGCCAATAATCCGTTCTTTCGGGAATTTACCGATACCCTACCGCTTACGGAACAAGCGCTCAGTCTGCCTGACACCAAAGGCTCCGGGTTTGTGCGCGACTTACGCGAAGCCGCCAGTTTATCACCTGCGGTAGCCAGTGCTTTGACAAACTTTGTTAATCAGATCACCTATACTGACCAGAGGGCGCAATTAGATAATCTGCTGGCCACCTGGGCGCAAACTTCAACGATAAAAACCAGTGTTGAGCAAGCAACTGGGAAAGGATATTTTTTACTATACCTATCACCCAGTGAATCATGGTCAAATTATGACCAGCATATGGGTTATTGGAATACTTCAGATATGAGTATCCTGAATGCCTTAACCCCTGAGAAACGCACTTCATACGAAACGCTGCAACAGCAACAGCAGGAAATAACTGGGCTGATCAGCGTACTTGAGCGCTTTAACGGCTCACCGTTGGTAACAGTCGGTACAGATCGAGTAACGCTAGGCAATGGTTTTCAGAATATGGTGGGTACTGTGTCGAATGTTGCCAATTCAGAAAGGGTTTTTGTCTCGCTATCAACCCAGCAAATGGAATTTATGCAGCAGAGCTATGAAACCCTAAAAGAGTCTGTCTATGGCAGCCTGGTTTTACAAACACGCCTTGCACATTATCTGAATGAAATAACACTGGATGTAGATGCAACATCGCAAGTTTTCATGAATTTCTCAGCATTGAATTCATTATTGGATGATCTGAAGATTACCGATCCTGCAGTTGCCCTGGCTGACTTAATCGAATTAAACAAATACGCCGGACATTTACTGCAAGAAAACGGCTGGACCGGCCTGAATATATTGCACAACTGGATAGATGAAGGCGTTTCCGGCACACAAGCTGCTGCAATTCTTCGAGATCTCGGTGTCAGCGTTATTGAGCGAGGCACGGCTGATGAGATTGTTTTTAGTGTATCTGGAAATGCGTCATTAAATGGCTACACTGACAGCGATATTCTCAATGGTGGTGTGGGTAACGATACATTGTATGGTAGTAGCGGGAATGACATGCTGTATGGTGGAAATGGTCGTGATTTACTGATGGGTGGCAATGGTGATGATGTTTTGCGAGGCGGCAAAGGTGAAAATGATCATTTAAGGGGCGATGACGGCAACGACACCTATCTATTTGCAGCCGGGGATGGCATTACCTCCATTAATAATAGCGACACGAGCACCAGCCACGATGTGTTGCGCTTCATGGATGGTATCCATCCAATCGATGTAATTGCAAAGCGGGATTCCTACAACTTATATCTAACCGTGCAAAGCACCGGCGAGGTAATAACTGTTGCCAATAACTTTTATGAAAGTGGTTCCTCCGCTATCTACGCACTGGATGCCATTGAGTTTAGTGATGGCACCAGTTGGGATATGGCAACACTCAAACAAATGGTCATGCAAGCCACCGCAGGTAATGACAATATTATCGGCTTTGAGTCGGATGACAATATTGACGGCTTAAGCGGCGATGACACACTCAATGGCGGTGAAGGTAATGACGCTTTGCTAGGCGGCCTCGGTAACGATTACTTACATGGCACAGGCGGAAACGACACACTCGAGGGCAATGATGGCAACGACATGCTCTTTGGTGGCACCGGCGATGATACGTTGCGGGGAGGCACTGGAGCTAACTATTTACGCGGCGATGACGGTAGCGATACTTACTTGTTTGCAGCCGGGGATGGAAACACTACCATCGACAATAATGAAACCAGCGGTGCAACTCCTGATGTATTACGGTTTATGGCAGGAATCAATCCTACAGATATCGCAGTTACCCGCGATACTAGCAGCCTATTTCTCACGCTAAAAAATACCGGAGAAAAGATCACAGTAGCCAGCTATTTTTATCAAGATGCCACAACTCCTTATGTGCTCGATGCCATCGAATTCAGTGATGGCACCAGCTGGAATGCA
>JAGOKN010000120.1:0-1672 GCA_017994575.1 Nitrosomonas sp. | reverse complement strand
GACATATTGGATGGCGGATTAGGTGCCGGCGATACCTTGATGGGCGACGTAGGCAATGACATTTACCTATTTGCAGCCGGGGATGGCAATACTACCATCAGTAATTACGATACCAGCGTTAATCACAATGATGTGCTGCGTTTTGCTACCGGTATCAATCCAACTGGTGTTCTGACAACGCGTTCAGGCAATGATCTGAGGCTGACCGTACAAAGCACCAGTGAAATCATCACCGTTCAGAATCACTTTATCAGTAGCAACCAATATTTGCTCAACGTCGTTGAATTTGCAGATGGTACCATCTGGGATAGTGCGACACTTGCTCAAAAAGTACTGCAAGGTACCGCAAGTGCCGATAGCATCACCGGATTTGCCACAGATGACACCATTAATGGCTTAGGCGGCAATGATTATTTGTACGGTTTAGAAGGTAATGATATTTTAGTCGGTGGTACAGGACAAGACTATCTATATGGTGGTGCTGGCAACGACACATATTACATGGACAGCACCGCTGACATTGTTACTGAGAACCTTAATGAAGGTATGGATACGATCAATATTAATTTGACCTATACATTACCGAGCAATGTCGACAATCTTATTTTGTCAGGCACATCGACTATCAATGGCATTGGTAATAATCTGGCAAACACCATTATTGGAAACGCAGCCGCTAACCAGCTCAGTGGTAATGCTGATAATGATACGCTGAATGGTGGAGCAGGCATAGATACACTAGATGGTGGATTAGGTAATGATGTGTTAATCGGTGGCACGGGTAAAGATAGCTTTAAATTCACTACGGCGGGCAATATTGACACGATTACTGACTTCGTCACGGTTGATGACACGATCAAGCTAGAAAATGCTGTATTTAAGAAACTGACGACGACAGGCACCCTTGGAGTCAGTCGATTCAAGATCGGTACCCAAGCAACGGATGCTGATGATTACATTATTTACAACAATGTAGCTGGTACATTGCTATACGATGCAGATGGCAATGGGGCAGGCGCTGCTATTCAGTTTGCCGCAGTAGGCGCTGGATTAAGTATGACCAATGCAGATTTTGTGGTGATCTGAATTGAGCAGTCATCCATGAGGAAAGTGCAAATTATTTGATAATGCCCCTTTTTAATAGATTCATCATCGCCATTAGTTTTTCCACGTAACTTTAATCGTATTTCAGCTCCAGATACGAATTCTTGTACAGGTTGCCATAATCAGCCTCGCCTGGGTGGTGATGGAAAAATGGTTACTAATCATATGAGAGATCTCTCGAATGATATATTGACTTGGGAAAATTCCTGGAAAATGAATAATTCCGATCAAATTGTGGAGGTTGGCATAGCGGTCCCACAGCTAATTCATTGTAATCTTCCACCCATCTCAAGTCTCCTCATCAGCCAGACATAACCAGAAAAAACCGGGTTAATCAAGTGCTTCCGAGTTGAATGCATCACATGAAGCCAAATCGGAGTCACTACCGGCAGGAAGCTGTGCCGCTAATGCGCGCAGTGCCGTGCGCAAGCCTTCTTCCAGAACCTGGAGTTGTCCCAATTTGACGGACATTTTTTCATGGAGTCGAGTGAGTCTCGACCTGTGAAAGCGGATTGCAATTTATCGCGATTTTATTTTTCTCATTCAGTTTTCTCTCAAAATTGTTTGG
>JAGOKN010000119.1 GCA_017994575.1 Nitrosomonas sp. | reverse complement strand
TCACGGCTAGTAGTAACAATATCTATCTCAGCATTGAGGGGTTGTCCCAAAGCTGAATTGAGTGTTAATTTACCAAGTCCCGCCGCATAAATGGCAGTCCACGGTAACATCAGAATGATTACAAACAAGCTTACTCTAAAACAAGTTTTATTCACTGAGATACCCTCTTTCGTTCTTTGAAAATAAATATCGGAAGGCTAGCATTGTAATGCAATCACATTAGCTCAAATATGCCTTGAATTATAGGTTAATTCATTTCAAACAAGCCCATGATCATTGATAAAAGTAATATAAGAGGCAGATTACTTTTATGTTAGTGTTCGATCAGTATGCGTAACATTCTACGCAGAGGTTCTGCAGCGCCCCAAAGCAATTGATCGCCCACCGTAAAGACTGACAAGTACTCTCCACCCATGGCCAGTTTACGCAAGCGGCCAACAGGAATCGATAAGGAGCCTGTTACAGCAGTCGGTGTTAATTTGGAGGTGGTCGCTTCCCTTTCATTAGGGACAATCTGTACCCAATCATTTGAGCTAGCGATAATCTCTTCAACTTCATCTAAGGGCACGTCTTGTTTTAACTTAATTGTCAGCGCCTGACTATGGCATCGCATGGCGCCGACACGGACGCAGATACCATCCACCGGAATTTGCCGATCGCTTCTGCCCAAAATTTTGTTGGTTTCCGCTTGCCCTTTCCATTCTTCACGACTCTGACCATTGGCGACTTCCTTGTCTATCCATGGAATCAGACTACCTGCTAATGGCACCCCAAAATTTTCTGTTGGAAACTTCTGGTCACGCAAAGTGCCGGCCACTTCACGGTCAATATCCAGAATATTGGAAGCGGGATTATCCAGCAAATCTTTTGCAACTCTATGAGCTTCACCCATTTGTTGCAGTAATTCACGCATGTTTTTTGCTCCGGCACCCGATGCGGCTTGATAAGTCATGGCGCTCATCCATTCCACCATACCTTTCTCAAACAGCCCCCCAACCGCCATCAACATCAAACTTACCGTGCAATTACCGCCAATATAATTTCTTACGCCATCGTGCAGCGCCTGTTTAATCACCGGCATGTTTACCGGATCTAAAATGATGACTGCATCATCTTCCATACGCAGCGCCGATGCGGCATCGATCCAATATCCTTGCCAGCCGGATTGCCGCAATTGTTTAATCACCTGATGGGTATAATCACCCCCTTGGCAGGAGATAATGATATCCATTGCTGCCAGTTGCTTGATATCAAAAGCATCTTTTAAGAATGGAATTTCTTTGCCAATTTCAGGGCCTGTACCGCCTTTCTGCGATGTTGTAAAAAAAACAGGATCTATCAAAGAAAAATCATCCTCTTCCCGCATTCTCTGCATTAATACGGAGCCAACCATTCCTCGCCAGCCAACAAAACCAACTTGTTTCATCGCTTATTTTCTATCCTAAATTGACAACCAGTTAATTAAATTAAAACGCCTTCGCAAATATTAGCTTACTTTGCGAATCGGTAACAAATGATTTAATGGATTAATTACACCTTATATCCAATTAATTCCTAAATAAATATGTTTGTTTCTGGAGAAACTCACATGAATGACAAAACTGCATCACCCATGGCTTTAGTACCAACCGACTTCATGCCCGGCTCGTCGATATCTTTTGTTCGGAAACCCGCAGTCAGAACTTTCTTAACCGAGCTTTCTATCCGTTGAGCAGCCGCTTCTTGAGTAAAGGTATACCGGAGCATCATGGCCACTGAAAGTATGGTTGCGAGTGGATTGGCCAAATCTTTTCCGGCAATATCAGGTGCTGAACCATGGATCGGTTCGTACAAGCCCTTATTATTCTCATCCAGTGAAGCGGAAGGCAGCATGCCAATAGATCCGGTTAACATAGAGGCTTCGTCAGACAATATATCCCCGAACATGTTCCCTGTAACTATCACATCAAATTGTTTCGGGTTACGCACCAATTGCATGGCTGCATTATCAACCAGCATATGTGAGAGCGTCACCTGCGGATACTCTTTTGAAACTTCAATAACGATATCACGCCATAATTGCGTACATTCCAGCACATTCATTTTATCGACGGAGCATAACTTACCTTGGCGCTTAGCAGCTGCTTGGAAAGCGACATGCGCAATACGTCGAATTTCCGCTTCACTATAAATCATGGTATTGAAACCGACACGCTGCCCGTCGCGCACCTCGATACCGCGTGGTTCACCAAAATAAATATCACCGGTCAATTCGCGCACGATCATGATATCGAGACCAGCAACCACTTCATACTTCAAGCTAGAAGCATTGGCAAGTTCCGGATAAAGCGTAGCTGGTCGCAAATTAGCAAATAAATTCAGTGCCTTTCGGATCGCCAGCAACCCTCTCTCAGGACGTTGTTGACGAGGCAATATGTCATATTGTGGACCGCCCACAGCGCCCAGCAGAACCGCATCGGCTTGGCTGGCTAAGCGATGAGTTGCTTCTGGGTATGGATTTCCAGTTGCATCCACAGCACAACCTCCAATCAACCCAGATTCTAATTCAATAGCTAATCCATCTGTTCTCAGAACATCCAACACACGCACTGCTTGCGCAATGATTTCTGGCCCGATACCGTCGCCCGCTAAAACAGCAATTTTCATAATAGTCTAATTTTCAGTCATGTAATTTATGCAAACAACCAGGGTTGCTCAGTGCGCCGCTTTTGTTCAAATTGTTTAATTTTCTCCGCATGCTGCAAAGTCAATCCAATCTCATCCAATCCATTCAGCAAACAGTGCTTGCGAAAACTGTCCACTTCAAAATTAAATGCCTCTTTGTTGGGAGTAATAACCATCTGGTTTTCCAGATCTACCGTGAGGCTATATCCGATATTTAGTTTTACTTCTTCAAACAGGCGATCCAATATTGCTGAATCCAGAATAATGGGCAGCAAGCCAATCTTAAAACAATTATTAAAAAAGATATCAGCAAAACTGGAAGCAACAATGACACGAAATCCATAATCCTGGAGTGACCACGGCGCATGCTCACGACTCGATCCGCAGCCAAAATTGGCACGTGCGAGCAGAATTTGCGCAGCTTGGTAACGCGGTTGATTCAACACAAAATCCAGATTGGGTTGACGCTGCGCCGGGTCCATACCCGGTTCCCCGTGATCCAGATAACGCCATTCATCAAACAAATTCTGACCAAATCCTGAGCGTTTAATAGACTTAAGAAATTGCTTTGGAATGATCGCATCTGTATCCACATTGGCACGATCCATCGGTGCCGCCAGTCCGGTAAAGGTATGAAATTTTTCCATTGAATGTCATCTGCCTATGTCGCGTACATCAATAAAATGCCCTGCAATTGCGGCGGCGGCAGCCATTGCTGGACTCACCAGATGAGTGCGCCCACCGGGTCCTTGCCGCCCCTCAAAATTTCGATTTGAAGTGGAAGCACATCGCTCACCAGCAGTTAATCGATCGTCATTCATGGCGAGACACATGGAACAACCAGGCTCACGCCACTCAAATCCAGCCGCCACGAAAATCTGATCCAACCCCTCTTGTTCAGCCTGTTTTTTGACTAGCCCTGAGCCAGGCACTACCAATGCCTGTTTAATATTTGCTGCAATATGCTTGCCTTTGACAATATCTGCTGCAGCACGCAAATCTTCAATGCGTGAGTTCGTGCAGGAACCAATGAATATCTTGTCCAACGTAATCTGCTGAATTGGGGTATTGGCCTGCAGCCCCATATAGTTCAGCGCTTGTTGCATATCATGGCGCTTTACTTCATCGGGAATAAGGGCGGGATCAGGCACTTTGCCATCAATCGTAGTCACCATTTCTGGCGAAGTACCCCAGGTTACTTGAGGTTTGATTTGTTCAGCATCTAAAATCACCACGCGATCAAAAACTGCCCCTGCATCGCTGTGCAATGTGCGCCAATAAGCAACCGCTTTCTCCCATAATCCACCTTGCGGTGCGAAAGGTCGTCCTATAAGGTAATCGATTGTTGTGTCATCGACTGCCACCATGCCTGCTCGCGCACCCGCCTCAATGGCCATATTGCACAGTGTCATGCGCCCCTCCATGGATAAAGCACGAATAGCACTGCCCGTGAATTCAAGCGCATAACCGGTACCGCCAGCCGTGCCAATTTCACCGATGATTGCCAAAGCGATATCTTTAGCGGTAATCCCTAGTCCCAACTCACCTTCAATGGAAATACGCATGGCTTTGGATTTTTTCATCAATAGGCATTGCGTGGCCAGAACATGCTCAACTTCCGAGGTTCCTATGCCAAATGCCAAGCAACCAAAAGCACCATGTGTACTGGTATGCGAATCACCACAAACAACCGTCATACCTGGCAAGGTTGCTCCTTGTTCAGGGCCAATCACATGCACGATTCCTTGACGCAAATCCTGCATCTTGAATTCGGTAATACCCAATTCATCACAATTCTGATCCAGCGTATCCACTTGCAAACGTGAAATAGGATCATGAATGCCATGACTGCGATCGGTTGTGGGTACATTATGATCAGCAACCGCCAGAATGGAATCAAGACGCCAGGGCTTTCTTCCCGCCAGCTTCAGACTCTCAAATGCTTGCGGACTGGTGACTTCATGTACTAAATGACGATCAATATAAATCAATGCCATACTGCCTGGCTCAGTAGATTCCATGTGAACCACATGCTGGTTCCAAAGCTTGTCGTATAACGTTTGCATTAGGCAAATTCAAAATTTAATTAATTTGCAATTATCCCATAAACTTTACTGATTCAACAAACTATACACAGCACAATTGACTATTGACTGACTGATTTCATTTTCCATGCCACTAAAATTAAACCGATAAACGAAGCCGCCGAGCTGACAAAAAATGTCATGTCCGCCCCCAATAGATCCCAGGTATAACCACTTGAAATAGCACCGATCGCACCACCGACCCCATAGGCAATGCTAGTATAAATCGCTTGACCTTTTGCCTGGTGGCGACCTCGAAAAAATTGATGCACCACCATCATGGCCGCAATATGATGCGCACCATAAGTCGCTGCATGTAGAATTTGCGCAACAACCATGATAGTCGGCCACTCAACACCCCAACCGATCATCAAAAACCGCAGAGTGGCACAAGCGAAGCTAAAAATTAATATTAATTTCAAACTAAAATGTCGCATCAACCATGGCATGATGAAAAAGATGCCTATTTCACAGATAACACCGATAGCCCACAACCACCCAATAAATCCCTTATCATAAGCATGCTCAACCAAATAAATAGAAAAAAAAGTATAGTACGCTCCATGCGCAAACAACATCAATAAGCTGGAAATCAAGAAAGCCAAGACTTCCGGACGTAAACAAATCTGTTTGACTGAATGATGACCAGTGACATGGCTGATCATTTCTTTCTCAGGAATCTGATAAGAAAAAATAACCATCCCCAACTTTAATCCCAGAACAATCCAAATCAACCAAGCAATAGCGATATTCTCTAATAAATAACCCACACCAATGACTGTCAATACGAACCCAACAGACCCCCAAGAACGAATGCGCCCGTATTTATCGGTGTGATCGCCCAGATGTGAAAGCGTAATTGCTTCCATGAGCGGCAGTGAAGCACTCCAGAAGAAACTCAATAGCAACATTACAAAAAACATCCAAATAAAGGATTCTCCTAAAAGAAAACCACAAAAGCACAAGAATCCACACAGTGCAGCTATCTGCACAACTCGAATGCGCTTGCCCGTATGATCTGCGAGCCAACCCCAAATACTTGGCGAGAATATACGCACGATTAAAGAAAGCGACATTAATACACCGATCTGCAATGCACTAAATTCAAGCGATTGAAGGTATAAACTCCAATACGGTGAAAATGCCCCCACCAAAGAAAAGTAAAAGAAATAAAAACCGGAGAGCCGCCAATAAGGAAGTAAGGGCATAAAATAGATTAGTTAATACAGTATCTTGACAAGAAATAGTTAATCAAATAATGCTTTCAGGCCGAGTATGGACCTAAGAATACTTGAAATTAAATGGAACAAGGATTGTTCTCTATGCAATCAATCGCTAACTAACAAATAGCTTCATTCTACAAGATGCTGAATCATTATTTTCTGAGATTACGCAAGACAAAGTCATTCACTTAATAGAATAGTAATTTCGTGTTATTTGAATTGACAAAACGGCTGATATTCTCGCTCTCATCCAGATAAATCCAAATCTGCAAACAGTATTAATAATAAATTCATTGCCTGTATTAATTCCCTCAAACAAGGCTAAACCGCGATCAGTTTTAGTAATTATTAACCGGCATTTTCTTGACAAAACGTACAGCATCACTATAATCCACCCTTTCTTTCTGAAGTCGTCTAAGTTACATATAGAAACTTCATATTGCGGGAATAGCTCAGTGGTAGAGCACAACCTTGCCAAGGTTGGGGTCGCGAGTTCGAGCCTCGTTTCCCGCTCCATTTTCAGAATAAAATGACTCTTATGAAATACATTTTAATTGTCGGAATAAAATAGCTTCCAACAAAATTTATTCATATAGTTTTTATCTGATAGTTATGTACTCATGGCGGGGTGGCAGAGTGGTCATGCAGCGGCCTGCAAAGCCGTCTACGCCGGTTCAATTCCGACCCCCGCCTCCAATCACCTTCCACACGAATCCGACGCAGCCCATTAAACACAGTAATTAAGCCGCCCCACAAGAAACCCCATTCCGTAGCAATCCAGAATATTCCGCTAGAAGCCAGTAAAAAAATGTGGTAAAAAGTGTGTGTTGACACCGGTCGAAAATTGACCAGAAAAGGCTAGTTGTAACGGTTGAAAATTGACTAGGTAATTCACGTATTCTGCCTAAATTTTAGGCAAAAGAGTTTAAGAGGTGATTACCACTCACAAGCCGGTGGTGCACTATTGTTTCATCTACTCTCCAGGTTGTATGAACGTACCAGTGTCATTATCACCACCAACCTCGCATTCGCAGAATGGAGCAACGTATTCATCGATGCCAAAATGACTACAGCGCTGCTGGATCGACTCACACACCATTGCCACATCATAGAAACCGGCAACGAGTCTTTCCGCTACAAACAAAGTACAGCCAATGCAA
>JAGOKN010000118.1 GCA_017994575.1 Nitrosomonas sp. | reverse complement strand
CGCTTGCGAGAACTGGAAGCGCATCTGGGCGCAGAGTTATTCCATCGCACGACCCGGCAAATGAACCTGACCGATACCGGTCGCGCTTTTTATCAGCAATCTGTGCGCATACTGGCCGACGTGCTGGAAGCCGAACACGCCACCTCCCAATCACACGGCGCATTGAAAGGCAGCTTAAAAGTGGCGCTGCCATTGAGTTTTGGCTTGATGCACCTGGGATCCGCCATCAATGAATTTTTACAAGCGCATCCCGGCATTGAGTTTGATCTGGATTTTAATGACCGCCAGGTGGATCTGCTGGCGGAAGGCTTTGATTTGGCGATCCGTATCGCCAGTTTGGCGGATTCCAGTTTGATCGCGCGCCGCCTTGCCCCCATTCAAGCCGTGATGTGCGCAAGCCCGGCTTATCTCGAGCGCATGGGCACGCCGCAATCGCCCGCCGAATTGATCCATCATCGCTGCCTGGTCTACAATCTGATCAGCAATTATGAACACTGGAATTTGCGCGATGCCGAAGGTCAATGGCTCAAAACCAAAATAATTCCCTACCTGAAAGCCAGTAATGGTGAATTTCTGCGTGATGCAGCGCTTGCCGGGCTAGGCATCGTGCTGATGCCTACTTTTATCGTGTACCAGGAAATTGCAAGCGGTCGATTGGTCCCGCTATTACCCGGCTACCATTATGCGCAACTGGCAGCGTATGCCATTTATCCACAAACCCGCCACCTTTCTCAGCGCGTCAGGGCATTTGTCGATTTTCTCGTCAAACGGTTTGACGGATTGCCTTACTGGGATGTGTGCTTGCAGGACATAGCACAGGAATAAAGCTGTAACCCGGCGATGCTGCGCATTGGCACATCTTCTTGACAGTCTTGCGGTGAACTCCAAAATATCGCGAAACTTCACGCTCACTTCTGCCTTCTACCATCACCGCTCGTCGAATCTTTACATATAGTTCCACTGTATACATCCTCATCGCCTTTCACTTCTTGCTCATCGCATCAGCTAACAGGCGTGAGACTTGGTATTTTTACACCGCTATTTACACATTTTAATCAGTCAATGCGTCAAATCTGCCTATCTAAGGAAACGCTGATTAATTGACTGTACGAGCGAATCACTTCGTTGCGCGGTACTCGCTCCCTCGCCTATCATGTTAATATGTCTCGGTTGCTGCGTTCCGTGCGCCTCGTGCTTCATCTCGTTCGCCAAATTAATCAGCGTTTCCCTAATCTAAGCTAGACCACCCAGAAATCCGCATATGTCAGTGATGGATGTGAGGAAGTGCCAATCGTCGCGATCTGCACGGCGCTGATAGCCCCCGTTCCATCCTTATCATAGAAAAGCGCACCGGTTGATCTGTTATAAATGATGGAATCATCCGCATCATGAGCCGCTGCGCCAACGAAGAATTCGGTTGCTGCCAGAGCCCCAGCCGTTAGACCTATCGACGTCATTATGCTGTTCTCGAGCTGGATCACATCATCCGCGATATTGAAGTCAATGACGAGATCTTTGTTACCGGATCCACCCAGGGGAGAATTGAACAAAAAATAGTCAAGCCCCGCTCCACCTGTTAACGTATCAATACCATTGCCTCCGCTCAAAGTATCATTTCCCGTAAGTCCTCTCAGATTGTCATTTCCCAGCCCACCGTTAAGCACGTTGTTGCCAGCATTGCCGGTGAGAGTGTCATTGAAACTGCTTCCTGTGAGATTTTCAATGGCAAGAAGCATATCCGTACCGGCCCCCACGGTATTCTGGGCTGATGTCAAACCAAGGTTAACGATAGCCCCAGTAGCTGCGCCCTCATAGGAAGCGGTATCAATACCACCTCCCCCATTCAAAGTATCATTTCCTGCAGCGCCTTTTAGAATGTCATTTCCCAATCCACCAATAAGAATATTATTGGCTGAATTTCCGGTTATCAAATCACCCCCACTTCCTCCCGTTGCATTTTCTATCACGACGCCATTGGCAATGTTGACGGAATAGAACACATACAAGTTATTTCCGAACGAGTCCGTGATATAGACCGGCAAACCCATCAGACTGCCACCGTCAACCCCTGCGGTTAGATTGATCTTTCCTCCACTTGATGAGTTATAAATAAAAGTATCGATACCACCCGCATCCCAGATTGTCTCGTTATAAATTGATTGTTCGGAAAACACATAGTTGGTGTTACCAGCGTTGTATGAAGTATTTGCGCCATATAAAGACTGGATAGCGGCTATATCCAATACCATTGGAGTAGTCGGTTCATAAGAAAAATACGTATCGATGCCTGGATAAGCGGTGTAGCTCATAACGGTATACATCCGCGCATCCAGATTCGCTGGCATTATTTGCGTGTTATAGCTGCTCTGAGAAAAGGAGTGCTTCAATCCCAGCGCATGCCCGAGCTCATGTATCACTGTCAAATATTCGTAGGAGCCTAAAGTCCATACCTCCGAAGCGGAGGTGCCCAGAGCGTTGAACCAAACATCCCCAGAGCTGGGCATACCGAGTGGGTAATATGCCCAAGCCTGCGCATTACTATGTGCATCCACATACGTGTAGGCAAATCTGATGTCACCAACAACACTCGAATTATCGGTCACTTCGTTAAAAGTAATATTTGCTACATTTGCCCAACTTTTTAACGCAGTACGCACAGCATTTATATCTGATGAAGAAAGTGGAGAGTAATTAGGTGACCATGGCTCGCCTGAGCCAGTTGATTCGCCATATCCAACCGCAGGGTCTGTCGACCAATACGACGTAGCAGGCGGAAAACTAAATGAAATCGAACGCGAAGCCCATTGAGTGCCGCTAATTAGCGAATTAACCGCTGAGTCACTCACGAAGGAGCTAAGAACATAGGAACTGGATTCGTCTGGATTTGGCATAATTGATGGGATGCTTCCTTGAAAAATTAGTTAATCGCTTATTGTCTGAGAAAAGTTTTAATACTTGGGGAGTAAAAATGATAATCGAAAAACTATTAGGAAAGCACCTGAATGACATCAATTTATCTGACTATGCGCATGTATTGCATACATCCAGTCCAAATAACTGATATCTGGGAAAAATCAGGAATATGCTTATTTACTTATCAAACAGTCTCAGCATGGCAGCATGATAAATGCTATTTATGAAAGGATTGAGTAGCCAATAGAATTGTCCGGTAAAATAGTTGGCACGAAAAAATAGTTACTACACAGAATTGTTTTGGTTGATTGCTAAAGCCAGTCCTCCCAATAAGCCTAAACAATAATTTTTAACTGCTTTCTGGAGCATTGCCATGTCAGATCCCGCTTTTGTGTTAACTTCCCCCAACCCGTTTGGCCTGAGTGACGTTGGCACAGATGCCAGTCCTGTCTTGGTGGATATCGATAACGATGGTGATTTGGATGCCTTTGTGGGTAATACTGCTGGCAATATACAATTTTTTAGAAATACAGGGACCGTCAACAATCCAATCTTTACCGCCCCCATAGCCAATCCATTTGGTTTGAGTGCCGCGGTTGCATCGGCAAGTCCCGCTTTTGTTGATATTGATGACGATGGTGATTTAGATGCCTTAGTGGGTAATGCTGCTGGCAATATGCTATTTTTTCTAAATGTAGGAACAGCCAGCAATCCGATATTTGCGACTGCCATTACCAATCCATTTGGTTTGACTGATGTGGGCTTGTCTGCAAGTCCTAGCCTGGTGGACATAGATGGTGATGGTGATTTGGATGCTTTTGTGGGGAAATATAGCTACTATTTCGGCAACATGTTGTTCTTCGAGAACATAGGAACAGCGAGCAATCCGGCTTTTGCGGTCGCCAGCACTAATCTATTTGGCCTGAGTAATTTGAGAGGGGTAGCCAACCCAACTTTTGTGGATATTGAGGGTGATGGTGACTTAGACGCTTTCATAGGCTCCGGTCATTATTCTGGCAGTAACAGTAGTAGTATAATTTTTTTTAGAAATATCGGATCTGTGAATAATCCGGTGTTTTCTCGAGACAGCGTGCAGCCATTTGGTTTGAGTGGCGCGGGTAGCTATAGCAATCCCACGTTTGCAGATATCGACAACGACGGTGATTTGGATTCCTTAGTAGGCCAACAAAATGGCAATACACTGTTCTACAGGAATTCGGGAACTGGAAGTATGCCGATACCATCCTTTTCTGCAGGTAACTCGTTTGGTTTGAGCGGTAATCGAGGAGTAGTTCTCAATCCCACTTTTGTGGATATCGATGGCGATGGTGATTTGGATGCATTTATCGGCAAACAATATTATTACGGTGAAATGGGTGGGGACACGCTTTTCTTTGAAAATATCGGTACAGTCCATAAGCCTCAGTTTGCGAGCGCCATTGCCAACCCGTTTGGCTTGGTTAATGCAGGTAGCTATATCAACCCTTCTTTTGTAGATATCGATCATGATGATGATTTAGATGCTTTTGCAGTGGACGCCAGTGGCAACATATTGTTTCTCAGAAATTCAGGGACAGCTGACAATCCAGCATTTAATGCCCCGCAAATCAATGTATTTGGCTTGAGGGGTATGAGTGAGTATCGTGGATACTTCACTTTTGCAGACATTGACGGAGATGGTGACTGGGATGCTTTTCTGGGTAACTATGGACTAAACAACATATACTTCTTTGAAAACACAGGCTCACTCAGCAATCCTTCATTTGCCGCTGCTGAAAAAAATCCATTCGGATTAAGTGGATTTGCGCACTTCTTAGATGCGGACAGTGATGGTGATTTAGATGCCTTCGGGGTAGGCACTGGGTTTCTCAGAAATATAGGCACAACCACTAATCCAGTATTTTCTCATGAAGACGGTGCTCCGCTTCGTGTATTGGGACTTTCATGGCGATCTAGCGTGCAAAACCAAATCTTTGTGGATATCGATGGCGATGGTGATTTAGATGCCTATGTAACTTCGACTTATTACGGAAGTGGTGGCGGATATACTTCAGGTTTTTTTTATATCAACAATCACGCCCCCAATGTCGCCAATCTGACCACTTCTGAAACATATACCAAGAATACGCCGTTAAATCTGACGGATATTATCATTAGCGATGTGGATAGCAGCAATGTAACTGCGACTTTGACATTATCCAACATCAGTGCAGGCAGCCTCAGCACCGCTTCATTCGGTGCAGCCGCTTCCTTCTACAATGCGACTACAGGCGTATGGACAGCCAGCGGTACGTTAAGCGACGTGAATACGTTATTGGCAAGCGTGATATTTACTCCATCAGCAAATTTCAATGGCGCATTTACCATTAACAGCAGCATTACAGATGGCACGGCAAGACCGCTGACTGGCAGCAAAAACTTTAGCGTATTGCTGGAAAGCATGCCAGGGAATGATGTGCTAGTGGGCACGTCATTTACCAACGATACCGTTACTTATGCCTCTGCCACTGCGCCGGTGACTGTTTCGCTGGCAATTGCAGCGCCGCAAAATACGCTTGGCGCAGGAACAGATACCCTAACGAGTGTCGAGCATCTGATCGGCAGTGCTTTTAACGATAAATTGACGGGCAATTCGACTTTCAACACTTTGGATGGCGGAGCTGGTAACGACTCGCTCAATGGAGCTGTGGGAGCGGATACTCTGATAGGTGGATCGGGCAATGACAGTTATTTCATTGATAACAAGAAAGATGTCGTAGTGGAAAAACACAATGAAGGCACGGACCATGTCAGTAGCAGCATCACCTACACACTACCGGTCAATGTCGAGAATCTCACGCTGATCGGCGCATCGGCCCTTAATGGTACTGGCAATTTCTTGGCAAATAAGATGGTGGGAAATTCGGCGGCCAATCGTTTCATTGGCGGTGCAGGCTTTGATTTGCTGGATGGCTCGGCAGGCAACGATACACTGGACGGTGGAGCTGGCAAGGACACTCTCATTGGCGGAGCTGGTAAGGACATCATGATCGGTGGCTCAGGCGATGACAGTTATTCAGTTGATAATGTGAGTGATGTAGTGACTGAGGATGCTAATGCTGGCACTGATCTTGTTAGTAGCAGTGTTTCGTACCTATTACCCATCAATGTGGAGAACCTCACGCTAACCGGCACAGCGGCATTGAATGGCACAGGTAACGACCAGGCGAATGTAATGGTCGGCAATGCTGCTAACAATCAGTTAAATGGGGGCTCTGGAGCAGACATCTTAATCGGTGGACGGGGTAATGATAGTTATATCATCGACAATGCAAGTGATATGGTCACTGAAAGGCTGAATGAAGGCATTGATATCGTCAGTAGCAGCGTGACCTATACTTTGTCAGCAAATGTGGAAAATCTCTCGTTGACAGGCACAACGGCCATCAATGGAAATGGCAATGGATTGGCCAATAACCTGAAAGGAAATACAGCAGCCAATCGGTTAATTGGGGGTGGGGGCAATGACACCCTGGATGGTGGCACCGGCAAGAACATACTCATCGGTGGAACAGGTAAAGATATTTTCAAGTTGACGACAACTGGTCACATTGATTCGATCACCGATTTTGTGGTGAATGATGACACCATCCAACTGGAAAATGCTGCATATACGAAATTAACCACTACCGGAACACTCGTTGCCGGGCAATTCAGGATAGGCTCCAAAGCGCTGGATGCCAATGACTTTGTTATCTACAACAAGGTGACCGGTGCATTGCTTTACGATGCGGATGGCAATGGTGCAGTAGCAGCAGTGCAGATTGCGACAATTGGTGTTGGATTAGCTATGACCAATGCAGATATTGTGGTGATTTAGAGAAAATATTGGAAATGAATTAATTTAATGACTGAAAAAACAGGATTAGATTAATTCTTTCCAATCATGATCTGCACCTCATTTGAACAGTGCTACATTGCATGTCATTACTTGCTTTTCCAATTATCCGACTTGACATCAATAAATAATCCACAGTCAAAATAATATATAAATATTTATTTAATTTATTTCGCACGGAAATTAGACGCATTATTAACCACATGATAAATATAGCATAATACAACTGTTAAGTTATTAATCAGGTGGAAAATTGTCTTTGTGGCTCCAGAGGTTAATGAATGTATATTGAGCTTTTCCACAAAGTTATCCACAGAAAATGTGGATAATTAAAATTCCTCATACTAAAGAAAGAAATAACATTCATATTGAAAGTTATTTCTAGAGAAACTCAATGAATTGTGAAGCCAATTTTTCTCGCAGCCTGAGTAGATAAAGACTTAATATGGTAATCCCCCCAAAAATTAGAGGAGCAAAGCAGTAGAATTTTCTATCGTAGACGAAGAGGAATTTTACTGATGAAAAAGCAGCGATTTACGGAAAGCCAGATCATGCAAATACTGAAGCAAGCTG
>JAGOKN010000117.1 GCA_017994575.1 Nitrosomonas sp. | reverse complement strand
GTAGAATGTTGCCGTCGCATCACGCGTCGAGGATACAAAAAATGATGAAAATAACGATAAATGCGCACCAAGCGCTTCTGGAAGCCCCTGAAGGGCGGATTTGAGAGACTGTTTGGTATTTTTACGGTATGATCGTTATTAATATATATAAAACAAAGTGTTATTATACTAAAATTCTGCACTTGGCTGAAGTCTTGTTAATCTGACAAAGTAGAATTAGTTCCCTAAGACTTGGTGTGAAATGAAATATTTGTAAATTTGTTTTGTAGATAACAGACATCAATGACTGCGCTGTATTAATTTATTGGTCATGGTGACTATTGGAGTGACCAAAAATTAATACAGGAGCATTCTATGAAAGTAATCTCACCGCGTACACACGGTTATCTTGATTTTCTGACAGTTGTTATTTTTTTACTTGCTCCTACTCTTTTAGGATTAGGTCAGTTATCAGCAATACTTGCCTATAGTCTTGCTGTAGTACATTTGATTGTTACCCTGGCTTCTGACTTTCCATTTGGGGTAGTAAAGCTAATTCCATTTACCGTTCATGGTTGGATTGAGCGCATGGTTGGCCCCTTGTTAATAGCCATACCCTTTGTCCTTAATTTTTCAACTGAAGAAGTAGCAAGAAATTTTTATATTGCGATGGGTATTATTATTATCGTAGTTGGTATGCTTACTAATTATCAAGCTGAAGTGAAGGATAGGGAGATCAAATAAAAATTGGCGATATTAACTATAGTAATTCAGGCGGCCTGTTGAAAAACCCCTGATACTACGTTGAGTTGATAATAAAATAGGGGCTTCATCTTCGACCATTGGTAAAGTCCAATGCAAGGTAAACAAACGTGTCAACAGGAATTATTCTCGACGATTGATCTGGAGAGCAGTTACCAATTTCTGCAAAACGATTGGAGTGCGGATTTGCCTACCCTTCAATCCCTATTTGCTAGCGATTCCAGAAAGATATAGCCCCAACGTCAAGGCTTTTGTTTGTGAACCTTGCGTTGAGACCTGCTCCATCGGGAAAGAATGCTTAAATGGGGAAGATGAAATTCTGCATTGACTGCATCTGGTATTTAGTTGTCTGTTTCCAAATCCATGTCTTCTAATATTTTGCCAGACTGTTCTTTTTCGATATCAATGAGCTGACCGTTTTTATCGACGGATATCCAAAATTTATTAGTATTGGATTTTTTGATCTTGGCGATATAAATAGCTGTTTTCCTTATTTTTTCATTGTCTTTTATAATATTTAATTTTTCTGTTTTAATCTTTAGGATTTGTCCTCCCTCTGCGTATTTGGTAATCGTTTGCTGAACTTTGGGCGGTACTTGCGACCATTCGACTTTTCCTGCTTTGGGGTCGGCATAGCTTGAAGTAGAAAATGCCAAGGCTATCAACGAAAGAAATGCGAGTACTTTAATTTTCATCATGATTCTCCTATTAATTTATATCTATCTGACTAGCTTGCAAATTGTAAAATCGGAACTAAATCTCATCAATGGATCAATGAACAAAGCGGTTATTGCCGACATGATGTAGATTTAAAATCCATATCATATTCATTACAATGCTACGCAAGACATGAGGATAATGCAATGTTAGATATTGATGAAGCAGTGGTTTTTTGAACTGGAGATTGATGGCTGGTGTGCTGAGTTCACTGACTCGTTGCTGGTAAATTCTCTGTTCGGTAGCTGCGATCTATAAGCGTACAGAGGTTAAGCGATTCGTTTTACATGAAACGATGAAGAATTTGGTAGAGTTGATCAGGATCAAAGGGTTTGGGTAAGTAAGCATCCATTCCGGCTCGCAAGTATTTCTGCTGATCTTCGATCATGATGTTAGCAGTCAAAGCAATAATGGGTATGCTGAGGTGAAGGTCTTGGCGAATCCGCCGAGTGGCTTCCAAGCCGTCCATTTCCGGCATTTGGATATCCATGAAAATCAAATTGAACGAAGGCTCGGTTTGTCTGAGGAGATCCAGGCACTCAATGCCATTGCTTGCTAAGCTGACGGTTATCCCCCAATTGCTTAACAGCTCGGATATCAGCATTTGATTGAATTCATTGTCTTCGGCAACCAGGATGTGAGTGCCGATAAATTGTCTTTTTGCATCCTCAATGATTAGTTTTTGATCAATCTGACCGATTTTGCTGATATCGAACAGTGTTGCAACAGCATCAAACAGATCCACTGGTGTGAAAGGCCTGTCCAGAATACTGATCGTGATTTGATGCTCGATTTCTTTTGAAAACTGGGGACCAAAATTGTTGGTGATCAGTATCGTTTTGAGTGGGTGATGAGGAGGCAGGTGCTTTTCTATGGCATGAATCGTCCCGAGATAATCAGTACCGGGCAAACGCATTGTCAGCAGCAGCAAATCAATGGCAGTTGCATTGGAAACAGGAGTCGTCATGTGCTGGATGGCTTGTGAGCTATTCTCGACGGCAATGGTCGACCAGCCCAGAGCTTGGATCGTTTCTGCAATGACCGTGCGCGTTACCGCATGATCGTCAATGATCAGCACTCTCAGGGATTGCAGCGCGCTGGGAATGACTATCCAGGGGTCGTCTTGATGGCTGAGCCGCTGGAGCTTGACGGTGCAATGAAACTCACTGCCTTTGCCGTGCATGCTTTCAACCTTGATATCGCCATTCATTTGTTGAGCTAGCCGATGTGAGATGGACAAACCCAAACCGGTTCCGCCGAATCGTCTTGTGATGGAAGTGTCAGCTTGTGAGAATGCCTGAAAAAGGCTCTCCATCTGCTTGGCTGTGATGCCGATGCCACTATCAATTACGCTGAAAGTCAAGGCGGCGATTCCAGAGGTATCGGCGTTGTCAATAGCGATGCGAATGATGACTTCACCCTGGCCAGTAAATTTAATGGCATTGTTGGTGAGGTTGACGAAAATCTGACTTAGCCTTAAAGGGTCGCCAATAAAATGCCTGGGTACATCCGACTCGACATAGAAAAGTACGTCTATGGTTTTGTCTTTTGCGGCGATTGAGGCTAATGCGGCCAGGTTTTCCAGAATGGTATTTAAGTCGAATGGGATGCTATCCAGTTCGATTTTATTGGCCTCGATCTTGGAGTAATCAAGAATGTCATTGATAACCCCCAACAAAATATGCGAAGAGCCTGCGATATTGCGAAGATATGTGCTCTGGTGAGAATCCAGTGATGTTTTGCTCAATAAATAAGCCATGCCCAACACAACATTCATCGGCGTGCGAATTTCGTGCGACATCATCGCCAGGAAGCGAGTTTTGGCAATACTGGCCGCTTCTGCTTGTTGCCGTGCTTCTATGAGCATGGCTTCACGTTCTTTGATCTCTGTGATGTCTTGGTGGGTTCCAAACATCATGAAGGGCTTGCCCTCTTTTGTCCAGCTCAATACTTTACCGCGATCGAACACCCAAACCCAATGGCCTGCCTTGTGAAGCATGCGCACTGAACATTCGTAGTAGGGGATTTTTCCGGAGAAATGATCTTCGAGTAATGCCTGAGATTGTTCTAAATCATCAGGATGAGCGTATTTAAGCCAGGTTTCAATGGTGACTGGAGCAAGTTCATCCAGGGTAAAACCGATGATTTCTGCCCATCGTTGATTGAAAATGACGATTCCCGTTTGAATATTCCATTCCCAGGTACCAATGTTGGTTCCTTCAATGATATTGGATAAGCGCAAACGCTGGTATTCCAGTTCCTTATCACGTTGTTTTCTAACCGTGATGTCGCGTGAAGAGGCATAAATAAATTTCTTGCCTGAAATATCTATGCCCCTGGCATTAATCTCTACATCAAATATGCTGCCATCCTTGCGCCGATGCAGTGTTTCAAAAACGCGCGGAGTGGTGAGGATTTCGCGTGCGACATTGATGAGTTTCTCTTTAGGAATCTTGGCATCCCAGTCCATTACGTTGAGTCGTGCCGTTTCTTCATAGCTGTAACCGAGCATTTTTGCAAATGAGCGGCTATAGTGAACAACGTTGCCGTCTTCATCCAGAATATGGATGCCGTCACTGGCTGAATCCAATAGCGCTTCGAATCTCAGCGATGCATTTTTTAGTTCAGTGATATCGGTGGTATATCCATTCCAAATGATACTGCCGTCATGTTGCTTTTCCGGTTTTGATTGCGCATGGATCCAGCGGATTTCTTTTTGCGCAACAATGATTCGATACTCAATGTGCCATTCCGCTAATGTTTTTGCGGATTCCTGAATCGATGTGTGAAAAATCGCCATATCCTCCGGATGGACAAGAGAAAATAGCAAGGAAGCATCCGTAGTCACCTGTTCGGGTGAAATGCCCATCAACTTGATCATGCCTTTGCTGGCAAAAGGAACGCAGCTTCGTCCATCAGGAAAAAGCTGATATTGATAAATAAAACCGGGAATATTGTTCGATAAATCTTCGAGAAATTGATGGCTCTTGATGAGCTGCGTTTCCAGATTTTTGCGTAAAGTAATATCTACAAATGTGACCAAGTGACTCTTTTTGAACGCGGGAGAGTCGAGTGCAGAGGCTGTCGCAATGACGCTGCGTTGGGAACCATCCTTGCATCGAATGATAATGTCCAAAGGTTCAAATTCAGATTTTTCTTTTAAGGCTTTTTTCAGATTCCTGGCCCATGTTGTTTTCACATGTTGGCGGTATTGCCGGTCCGGGTAAGCCTTTGGCCACCAATCAGCCAATGTGGGTATGTCTTCTAGGGTATAGCCGAATAACTGAATGAAGGCTTTATTTAGGAAAATAATATTTTGATGCTCATCATTCACAGCCTTGGGAATGGAAGATGAATCAATGATTGAATAAAGCTTGGCTTCATTGTCGCGCAATGCTGTTTCGATTTGGTCTCGCTCGGCGAATAGCGTGCTGACAAATTGTGCCGTGAGAGAAATACCCAGAATAAAGATATTCATATCAAAGATACTTGGGGTCTCATTTAATACAAAGGGTCCCAAGCCTCGTGAGGTTTCATACAGAGCCAGCAAGGTGATTCCGCTACAAATGAGGGATACCACAGCGAGTCCGCTACTGATTGCAATCCATATCAGCAGCGGAACATAGATCACCAGTGCTAGCGCAATGCCGCCACCACCCAGATCAAGATCGCCGAAAATCAGCCAGGTTGCCGGTAACATGAGTGCAATAGGTATGATGGCTCGACGGATCGACTGCTGGATGTTTTTAAGGTAATGAGGTCTTGAACATAAAGCCAGCAGAAACGGCGTGATTAAAAATTGCCCCATGCAGTTGCCAAACCACCAATAGGCCCATGCCTGAAAATGGCTTTGTGACTCTTGAATGACGTCAAAAGTTAGCAATGTTGTAATGCCTAATGTTGCGCTAAATGGCTGTAAAATTAAAAAAATCATTAACATCAAGCGATTCAGATCACGCACGCTATTGATTGCGAGGCTAAGCTTCCAGCGTCTAAACAGAGTGGCTCCAATCAATGCTTCCATGCTGTTGATGAGCGATATGATAAGCGATGGCAGAAATTCAAGTCCGGTGCTCATGGCTAGCGCCAATTGCCCAAGAAGTATGCCCGGCCAGATTCTTCGACCCAATACAATCGCCGCAGCCAGTGCGATGCCTTCAGGTACAAAGAAGACGGGTGTTACGATGTAATGTGAAACGGTAGTTAAAAAGCTGATGTGGCCAAAAATAAAATATAAAGCAGTTAATCCCAGTACCTGAAATAGATAATGACTATAGGCAACTTGCTTATCGTTAGTCATGTAATAACTAAAATTTTAGATTGAAAGGAATTCGAAGAAGGTTAAGTTATAATATTTTGTGCATAATATAAAAGGCATTATAACCATAACGCACACTCATTAGGCCAAATCGAGTTTCTTTTGCGCATAAATCCGTCCGTGTTGGCCAGCCCCATCGTTTATGGGTGCATGTTTCCAAAATGGAGTTCGAAAACAGGTTTCAACGGAACCTATGATGCGTATTGATATCTGAATGAAAAATAAGATTGTCAAAAGATTCTTATTATGAACGACGGCTTTGCCGTGCAGGGATATCCAGGTGGAATATGTTTTATATATTAGGGATGATTGCGATTGCAATACTCATTTTTGGTCCTTCTTACTGGGTCAAATATACGCTTGAGAAGTATAGCCAACCTGATGATCGTTATCCCGGGACAGGCGGTGAGCTGGCGCGTATTTTATTGGACTGGGCGCAGTTGCAAGCTGTCAGGGTTGAGGTGACGGAGCAGGGCGATCACTACGATCCGATAGAAAAAGTGGTGCGTCTGACAGCAGATAAATTTAATGGCAAATCGTTGACTGCAATTACGGTGGCTGCCCATGAAGTAGGACACGCCATACAAGATCGAGATGGCTACTTGCCACTAAAGTTGCGCACGAGATTAGTGCAAATTGCTGCTCCAGCCGAAAAATTGGGCGCAGCAATTTTGATGATTGCCCCCGCTATTGCATTGATCACTCGCGCGCCGGTTACGGGCGCTTTATTTTTCGTGGGTGGCTTATTGACCTTGGGGGCGGCGATATTAGTTCATTTAGTGACGCTACCGATGGAAATGCACGCCAGTTTTGCACGCGCACTACCGATGCTGGAGCAAGGAAAATATCTGATTCAAGGAGATGAGCCGCATGCACGCAGGATTCTGCGCGCGGCAGCCTGGACTTATGTATCGGCTTCGCTAATGACCCTGCTTAATATGGGACGGTGGTGGGCAATCATACGGCGCTAGTCGATTTGTGAGTGGCTTAGACTGGCATGTTTGCGCTCTCCATAGTCTTGACCCTGTAATATAAGCCACTTACCATGTGCATATTGGCGGTAACTGCCTATATACTTACATGTAAAATGCTCAAAAGGATATCAATAGATTTTTCAAAATTCAGCAATTTATTAGTAAAGGATAATTATGATGCGTTTATATAGGCAACAAAAAACAAAAATTGGTGGATTTACATTGCTTGAGTTGCTCGTTGTGATGGTTATTATTGGCTTGTTGGCAGCGTATGTCGGACCTAAATACTTTTCACAAGTAGGCAAGTCAGAAGTTAAAATGGCACAGGCTCAAATTGATGCACTAGAAAAAGCATTGCATCAATATCGTTTGGATGTTGGCAGTTATCCATCGACTGAGAATGGATTGGCTGCGTTGGTGACACGTCCCAGTAATGAAGCGAAATGGCAGGGTCCTTATCTTTCAAAAATGCCGCCAAGCGATCCTTGGGGACGTCCTTATGTCTATAAATATCCTGGGGAACGGACGGAATTCGATTTACTTTCTTATGGTAAAGATGGACAACCAGGTGGTGAAGGTGAAGCCGCCGATATAACGAACTGGTAAGTATTAACAATGCGTTATGAGGTGAAAGCAGTTTTGTCCGGACAAGGTACGGTACACCTTGAACTTGAAGCAAACAGCGAAGAGGAAG
>JAGOKN010000033.1 GCA_017994575.1 Nitrosomonas sp. | reverse complement strand
GCCAAACATCACGAATTGGCTCCACTTTATTTCTGCAAGCGGCAATTTGTGCAGCGCAAAGCCAAAGGAAAGGTCAGTGATACGGAATTGATGGGTATTGACGGCTTGGCACTGGAAAAAGAATTGGTTGCTGAATTTGGCGAAGCTTTTTCGGAACTGGTTTTCGCCACTAAAGTGACTCAGTGGATGGAATCTGAAGCAGAAAATGAAACACGTCTTAATAAGGCGCTGCATTATGCAGCATGGGCGCTCAGAACACCTGCCGGCCAGCGACATACACAACAGGGCATTTTATTCAAATCCCCTGCTAAACTGGATTTTCAACATTTATTATCACTGAATACGGATGATTCCGCAGGGTATCCTGTGCATCGGTTGGATCATTTGCGTGAACGCAATGGTTTTGCACTGACAGATGGTGGAACTGATTTGATGGGTGCATTGGACGAGGCTAATTATTGCATCTGGTGTCATGAGCAAGGCAAAGATTCATGCTCAAAAGGCATGATACAAAAACCTAAAGTACCGGATGAAGCGCCTACATTCAAAAAAAGTGAATTAGGCGCTTTGTTGGCAGGTTGTCCGCTAGAGGAGCGCATTTCTGAATTCCATAAACTAAAAACTCAAGGTGTTGCGGTCGGTAGTTTGGCGATGATTGTGCTGGATAACCCGATGTGCGCGGGGACTGGGCATCGTATTTGTAATGATTGCATGAAGTCCTGCATTTATCAAAAACAGGAGCCTGTGGATATTCCTCAGGCAGAGACTCGAACGCTCAAAGATGTGTTGGCACTGCCATGGGGTTTTGAGATTTATAGTCTATTGACGCGCTGGAATCCGCTCAATCTGCGTCGGCCGGTACCGAAACCGGCATCTGGGCGCAAGGTGCTTGTGGTGGGAATGGGGCCAGCCGGTTATACACTGGCTCACCACTTGATGAATGAGGGGCATACGGTGGTGGGAATTGATGGTTTGAAGATAGAGCCATTGCCGGAAGAGATTTCGGGGGTTAATCAACGAGGTGAGCGTGTTCCATTCAAAGCAATTCGTTTGGCCGGTGCCCTGGAAGAAAACCTGGATCAGCGTATGCCAGCTGGTTTCGGTGGTGTGGCTGAATACGGTATTACCGTGCGCTGGAATAAAAATTTCCTGAAACTGATCCGTTTGTTACTGGAACGTAGAGAGGAATTTGCCTTGTTTGGTGGTGTTCGTTTTGGTGGCACATTAACGACCGATGATGCATTTGCCATGGGGTTTGATCATGTTGCTTTGGCAGCCGGCGCCGGTCGCCCTACCGTACTTAACTTACCCAATGGTTTGGCGAGAGGGGTGCGGGCAGCTTCTGATTTCTTGATGGCATTGCAATTAACAGGCGCGGGACAGAGTGATTCCATTGCAAATATGCAATTGCGCTTGCCTGTGGTGGTGGTTGGCGGTGGTTTGACAGCCATTGACACGGCTACCGAGGCGTTGGCCTATTATCCAGTGCAGGTTGAGAAATTCTTGAAACGATATGAAATACTGACTGCTGTACAAGGGGAGGCAGCGATTCGCGATGTGTGGGACGCTGAAGAAAAAGAAATCGCGGACGAGTTTCTTAGCCATGCGCATGCAATTCGCTCAGAGCGTGAGGCTGCTGAACGGGAAGGGCGTATTCCACGCATCATTGCCTTATTACAATCTTGGGGTGGGGCAACCATAGCCTATCGCAAACGTCTGATTGATAGCCCTTCCTATACTTTGAATCATGAAGAGGTTGAAAAGGCTTTGGAAGAAGGGATCTGGTTTGCTGAGGGCTTGACGCCCGTGCGGGTTAATATCGATCAATGGGAACATACGCAATCCGTACGATTTGCAGTGCAAAAACAAGATGAAGCCGCACAGTGGCAGAACGCTGGCGAAATTGAGCTACCAGCGCGTGCATTGCTGGTTGCAGCAGGAACTCAGCCCAATACAGTGCTGGCGCGAGAAGATGAGCAGATCTTTAAACTGGACGGCCGTTATTTTGCTGCGTGTGATGAAGAGGGTCATTTAGTGCAGCCACCTTATGCCAATCCAAAACCGGATACGCCGATGGTATTACTCAGTCGTTATAAAGATAAGCAGGATGGTCGCTTCATCAGTTTCTTCGGTGATTTGCACCCATCTTATTCGGGGAACGTGGTAAAAGCGATGTCGAGTGCTAAACAGGGTTATCCGGTGGTTAATCGGGTATTGGAGCGCGTTAAGCCAGCATCGAATGAGTCGTCTCAGCAGTTTTTCTCGGGATTGAATGATCAATTGAGACCTACTGTTTATAAGGTGGAAAGGTTGGCGCCGAATATTATTGAAGTGGTTGTGCATGCTCCAATGGCTGCTGAGCATTTTCAGCCCGGTCAATTTTATCGTTTCCAGAATTATGCAGCGCTGGCGCCGGTATCCAGCGATACTCGATTGGCGATGGAAGGTCTTGCATTGACAGGTGCTTCTGTAGATATCGAACGTGGGCTCGTTTCGTTGATTGTATTGGAAATGGGTGGATCGTCTAATCTTTGCGCCATGCTAAAGCCAGGTGAACCGGTTGTGTTAATGGGGCCAACCGGAACACCAACAGAGATCCCCTCTGGAGAAACCGTAGTGCTGGTAGGTGGTGGTCTGGGAAATGCGGTGCTATTTTCTATCGGTGCGGCTGCACGCGCTGCCGGATCAAAAGTTTTGTATTTTGCAGGCTATAAAAAGCTGGTTGACCGCTATAAGGTTGCTGAAATTGAGGCTGCGGCAGATATCGTCGTCTGGTGCTGTGATGAATCGCCAGGCTTTGACGCTACTCGCCCTCAAGATAAAAGCTATGTGGGCAATATTGTGCAAGCCATGGTTGCTTATGCTAGCGGTGAATTGGGTGAGCAGCCGATAGCATTGGCTGATGCAGATCATATTATTGCGATTGGTTCAGATCGTATGATGGCAGCAGTGGGTATGGCACGCCATAATCAGTTGAAATCCTACTTAAAAGCAGATCATTTTGCCATCGGCTCGATTAATTCCCCGATGCAGTGCATGATGAAGGAGATTTGTGCTCAGTGTCTACAGCCGCATCAAGATCCGGAAACTGGAAAAATTACATATGTGTTTTCCTGCTTTAATCAAGACCAGCCACTGGATAAAGTTGATTTTCCTGGTTTGGCAACGCGTTTGCGTCAGAATACCGTGCAGGAGAAATTGACGAATCGATGGATTGGACGTTGTTTAAGCGCAGTCGGCGAATAGTGTCCGACTAATCAGCGCTGCGGTGTTGAGGTGATTTGAGCAAGTGCTATTTACGAACGAAATTGTACGAGGGAGGTGAAGAGTCTTTGGGGTCTCTTCGCCTGATTTCTGGGCATGATGGTGCAAGAAATCTATTGATGATGTAAAAAGAACCTGTAGATTCTAATTAGTCGCTTGTTTGGAGTATGGGAATAAAATGAGGAAAAAGTGACCAACGGGATGATGAGTTTGAAGTGACTCAAGCACGCATAGACGAAATCCACATTCTGGTTGTCAGGGGCAATCTTTCGAGTCAATCGACGATTATTGATTGGTTGCGTTTAGCCGGTGTTGTCATAGTTGCTGTGAGTAATGTGCAGGAAGCGCTGGAGCAGTTAGCTGCTCAAAAATTTGATTTGGTAGTCATAGATGTCCAAATGTCGATGGCAGACCGTTTTGCAACTATCCATCAAATACGCGCAAGAAAGGAGTTTGCGGAACAAACAATCATCGCAATATCTGATCAATCATCTCTTGAAAGTCGCGATCTATATTTAGCTGCTGGTATGGATGATTTGATACTCAATCCCGTTGATTTGAATGCAATGTATCAAATTCTCGCTAAGTGGCTGCCGGATAAACTCAATTTACGAACCGACAATAGTAAAGAAACGGATAAAGTAATGGTAGAGTCGGCATCCGTAGAACTTCCTCCCATTGACATGAAAGTGTTATATCAAATGTTTCATCATAATACATCTTTGGTGCATAAATTTGGACTGAAATTCATCGAGGTTGCCAGTAGCACTCTAGCAGAGATGCAAGTAGCGCGGGCTAATAGAGACTTGCCAGCTTTGAATCAATTGGGGCATAAATTAAAATCTTCTGCTAGGGCAATCGGTGCTTTGAATTTTGCCGATTTGTGTGAAAATCTTGAGAAAACTAATACCATTAATAATTGGACGGATACAGAATTATTAATGATTAAGATTGAAACTGTATTAGCGCAGATTTCACAGCAATTAAAACAAGAATTTAATGACGAGAATGGATAATTATAGTGACACAAATAACCAGAAAGTCGAGCCAGATCAAGTTTTTCCTGATCTGAGTAATGCATTACTTGTAAATTGATTTATAATTCACGATTCATTAAAAGAATTAAAAGCAATTTTGGGTTTTGTTTGCAAGTAGATAGGCAAGAAAAGGGAGATCATCAATGCATATAGGCATACCCGCAGAGATTCGCGGGGGAGAAACGCGTGTAGCAGCTACACCGGAAACCGTGAAAAAATTTACTGCTAAGGGTGTTCATAAAGTATCAGTACAATCAGGAGCTGGTGCAGGCGCTAGTATACCGGACTCGGCTTATCAAGAGGCCGGTGCAACTATCATGACGGATGCAGTCGAATTATATGCGCAATCGGAGATCGTGCTCAAGGTACGGAGTCCTGAAGCCAGTGAACTGGCTATGATGCGTAAGAATGTTGTGCTGCTGGGTCTTCTATCACCACATCATAAGGAAGGAATCGATGCATTAGCTCAGCATGGAGTGACAGCATTTGCGATGGAGAAATTACCACGTATTTCTCGTGCACAAAATATGGATGTTCTGTCATCACAGGCGAATATTGCTGGTTATAAAGCAGTAATCATGGCAGCGAACGTTTATCAAAGATTCTTTCCCATGCTGATGACGGCAGCAGGTACTGTAAAAGCCGCTCGAGTTTTGATTTTGGGTGCCGGCGTTGCCGGTTTGCAAGCGATTGCAACGGCAAAAAGACTTGGTGCAGTAGTCGAAGCATTCGATGTACGACCAGTTGCAAAAGAACAAGTGGAAAGTCTGGGAGCTAAATTTGTTGAAGTACCGCTGAGCGATGAAGAAAAAGCAAAAGCTGAGACTGCGGGCGGATACGCGACAGAAATGTCCGATGATTATAAACGACGCCAAGGCGAGTTAGTGCACGAGCGGGCGATCGTGGCGGACATTATTATCACTACTGCTTTGATTCCTGGGCGACCAGCTCCGGTTCTGATCAAAGAAGAGACCGTTCGAGCGATGAAGCCAGGCTCTGTTATTGTGGATATGGCGGTCGAAGCAGGGGGAAATTGCCCTCTTTCAGAATTGAACAAAACTGTGGTGAAGCATGGAGTGCATCTGATTGGTATTGCAAATATTCCAGGACTGGTAGCAGCTGATTCAAGTACGCTGTATGCGCGAAACCTAATGAATTTTCTAAACTTGATGCTTGATCCAGAAAGTGGAGAGTTTAAAGTTGATCGTGAGGATGAGATCATTGCTGGAACATTGGTTTGCACAGGTGGTGAAGTGATTACTAAATCATAATTATTGATATGTTTGTTGGTTTTACAGTATCACTTATCGATTGTTGCGTTTAAGACGTAAGCAGTTAACGAATTTTAAAGGAGTAATCATGATTGGTGAAATTGATCCATTTATTATCAATCTAACAGTTTTTGTGCTGGCAATTTTTGTTGGCTACCATGTGGTGTGGAATGTTACTCCAGCACTGCATACCCCTTTGATGTCAGTGACTAACGCAATTTCTGGCATTATTCTTGTAGGTGCAATGCTGGCAGCTGGACCAGCAGAAACTGACTGGGGGGTCTGGTTGGGTGCAGTCGCAGTCACACTAGCGGCAATTAATGTTTTTGGTGGATTTCTGGTGAGTCAACGTATGCTGGAAATGTTCAAGAAAAAAGAAAAAAAAGGAAATGCGTAAATGTCAGCAAATATGGTAGCACTTGCATATTTAGTGGCCTCGGTATTTTTTATACTGGCACTTAAAGGTCTGAGCTCGCCTGAATCTGCACGTCGTGGAAACTTGTTCGGCATCATCGGTATGGGGATTGCTGTTGCTACAACGCTGACGCTTACTCAAAATTGGCCTTTAATTCTGGGTTGCATCGCAGTCGGTGGCATTGTTGGTGCGATTGTTGCGCGGCGGGTGCAAATGACAGCGATGCCTGAGCTGGTCGCATTCATGCATTCTCTGGTGGGCTTGGCGGCTGTGTTCATTGCCGTAGCTGCAGTTAATAATCCGGTTTCGTTTGGTTTGCCGGAAGTGCTGCCTGCCGGTAGTAAGCTGGAGTTGTTCTTGGGTACTTTTATTGGTGCTATGACATGGTCTGGTTCAGTGATTGCATTTCTGAAATTGTCTGGTCGCATGAGTGGTACACCGATCGTATTTACCGGTCAGCATATGATTAATCTATTGCTTGCACTCATTATGATTGGATTTGGCTTGTGGTTTTTCTTTAGCGATACCACAAACTGGAATGCATTCATTGCGATGACTGCAATTGCTTTTATATTAGGCTTCATGATCATTATTCCTATTGGTGGTGCCGATATGCCAGTAGTGATCTCTATGCTTAATTCATATTCCGGTTGGGCCGCAGCAGGTATTGGTTTTTCTCTCGGAAATCCAATGCTAATTATTGCTGGATCACTGGTGGGTAGTTCGGGAGCGATTCTGTCTTACATTATGTGTAAGGCTATGAATCGACCATTTCTATCTGTCATATTAGGTGGTTTTGGCAGTGATGGCGGTGCAGTAGCAGTGGATGATGGTGTGCAGAAGACATATCGAAGCGGGAGTGCTGAAGATGCAGCCTTCTTGATGGGTAATGCGGATAGCGTGATTATCGTTCCTGGATATGGACTGGCCGTTGCAAGGGCGCAGCATGCTGTTAAAGAATTGGCTGAATTATTGCATGAAAAAGGAGTAAATGTGCGTTTTGCTATTCATCCAGTTGCAGGTCGTATGCCTGGGCATATGAATGTATTATTGGCTGAAGCCGAGATTCCTTATGAGCAAGTTCAGGAAATGGAAGAGATCAATAGTGATTTCTCAAATACGGATGTTGTCCTTGTATTAGGTGCCAATGATGTGGTGAATCCAGCTGCATATGTTGCCGGTAGTCCAATTTATGGCATGCCTATCTTAGATGCGCATAAAGCACGCACAGTAATGGTTGTTAAGCGTAGCATGGCTGTTGGTTATGCAGGGCTTGATAATGATCTGTTCTATATGGATAAAACTATGATGATATTTGGAGATGCCAAGAAGGTCGTGGAGCATATGGTTAAAGCACTCTAATATCTGCTCCATCAGGTTTGATTATTACGATAAAAATAAGAAGCACATTTTTACATTAGTTGCTTCTTATTTTTGTAGTTACAGCATTGAATTTACGATTCAAGATCTTTAAAAGGCTGAGCCTTACCAATCCCAAATCCTTGCGCATAGTCAACTCCGACTTGCTGTAATTTAGTAAGAATATCATCTGTTTCAACTAGTTCGGCTATTGTTTTGATTCCCATTTTGTGAGCCAATTGATTGATAGTTATTATCTTTTCTAGATCTTCTTCATCACGAAGAATATTGCAAACTAAACTTCCATCAATCTTCAGGTAATCAAACTCAATTTTATCAAGCAACTGGGATGAATCAGGATCAAAGCTGCATAATGAAACCAAACAACCTAGTTCACGAACTTCTTGTGTAAAAATGAGAGTATCAGCAATATTCGTTTTGGTATCTAATACTTCTACTTCAAAACAAAAACTTGATGCAGGTACATTCGCTTTTTGCAAGCATTCCTGGATAAAACTTGGAAAAGCGCGATCATTGAGAGTATCTCTAGCGACATTGAGACAAAATGTCGCTTTGATTGCCGGGTGAGCAGATAACCACTGTACGATATAGTTGACTATCCAGCGATCTAGTTGTGGCATCATTTTGTATTGATCTACCAAAGGCAAGAATGAGCCTGGGGGCATCAAGTTGTTTTCTTCTTCGTTCATTCGAATCAAAATTTCATAATGCGAAGATGCCGTGGCGTTTGGTTTGATAGAACTTATCTTCTGATAATACAGATTAAATTCCCCTTCTTTAATGGCTTGAGCAATTCTGCCTGCTGTTGTTGTACTTGATTTAGATATTAGATTGCTTTGAGAATCCGTATTGCTTTTGACAGAAAGTTCGCTGACTGTAAGAGATTCCGGCTTAGTTTGTTTTTTGGCTTTGGTCTTTGGGATAGTCTGCTCTTTTTCTTGTGCGCGAGGCGTATGAAGCGTATAAAACCCAATCGTTTTACCTTTGTTGTCAAGATGTGGAATATATTGTTCTGTGAAGATATAAGGAAAGCCTTTTATGGAATTAAGAATGCGCTCGTTATGTATAGTTTTTCCAGCCTGAATTTCTTCAATACAATCTTTAATACTAGAGAAGAATTCTGCATCCGAGAATTCCATAAGAAGTCGTCCATCGATTTGATTAGGCTTTAATCCAAACCATCGGCGAAATATTCGATTATGGTAACGACAGCGTAGGTCAGTATTAAAATAGGCCAGCATAATTGGAATATTTTCATCGATAAATAATGATTTTACTTTACTTTCTGAAGTTGTTTTCTCTGCCCATAAACGATGTTTGATTTCATTTGCAAGCCTTTCCTTACTCACTAACATTTGATCAGAATAACTTTTGATGCTTTTTTCTTGACGCACTACTTGTATTAGTATTGTCATTAATGACGCTATTAGTGAAAGCCATAACATCATCAACCAATGGAATTCAAGTTCGATGACAAGAAATGTATTGATTACATAAAGAGAAATTGTAAGGATTAAAGCGATGCAAATTGCCAAATAAGGCTTGGCAATATTGGATAATGAAGTTTTTTCCATGACTTTATCTTGTCCTCAGTCTTTGCTAATCGATTCTGATAAGAATTAATGTTTAATCAAAAATCGAATCATCATTATTTTATCTAATGCTTTCCAATATAAGATGATAGTGGCTTGCTACTAAGCCAAAATTTCCATAAATTAGAGCGCGTTATCACGAAATTCTGTGATGTGATATCATTGAGAGCTGCAATAGTCAATTGCTTGATCTTCCCTTCCTGAAGCGCGGTGTATAAAAATGTGAACCAGTTAACTTCCAAAGTTTTTAAGGCTTCACGCCAACCATAGGCATCCCTGTATTTTGCCTTCCCAAGCAAAGTATCCAGTACCACCAAATGGTTTCCTGTTTTTAGTGTTTGAAGCCATTTGTCAGCATTCTCGGGAAGAGCTGAATGATTTTGAGCGCTTGCTAATGTTAATGCGAGGGTTAAATCATTATTGCTCCATACATGTGCATATGAAGATTGTATTGATTGGGGCATATGTCCTCCTCCCCAGAACCAAATGCTGTTAATGGTTAACTCTCCACGAGTTTCGCGTGCTTGATTAATTGGATGTTCATAAAGCAACATTTGAATTTCATTGAAAATTTTATGCCAAATAATACTTTGATTGCCTGTGGGTAAAAAATTATTAATATTCTTGCACGTTACTTGATTCAACGTATGCGTTTGTATTTGTGGTATAGAAGGTAAGCGGATATACCAGCGGTCAGGTCGTAATGGTAATAAAGAGAAATTGTAGTCACTCAGATTGTGGTTTATTGTTTGCGCTAGCTGCTTGGCTTCTTTTTCATCAATTTCGAAGATCTGGCGGTCAGCGAGCATAATATGATTTTGTTCAATTCGAAGATGAACAGGATCGGCGCGCATCCAGAAATCTTTATTAGTATTTATTAAACTTGGATCGTCGGCGCATAGCATGATTGGTGCAATAGGCCAACTGTTCTGTTGCTTTTCTACATTAAATGCTTTGCATAACCAAGTTTCCATTTCGTGTGAAGAGTCATGAGCGAGGGTGCTCTTTGATAACAGCTTCTCTAAATAAGGGGTTGATAAATCATTGTAAATTTCTGGTTGCGATATGTCCGGCCAGAATAGATTAGGTACGAGAAGAGTTAAATTCATTGTTATGGCGCCACTATATAGTGATTCTGTAGATTAATCGTAAGTCTGTTCATATGCGAATTATTGATTGCATCTCGCAATTTTGTAATTTTTTATTAATTATGTTGGAACTCTAATATCTTGATCAGTGAATTGGATAGATAATCAATGTGAGCATATGCCACAGCCTTCATAGAAGGACATCATATTTACACGTATAATATATGATGACATAGTCATAAGAATTTAGAATTGATTTTAGATTCAGTTAGTTTAGCTCTTTCAACGTGAAAAGGTAAATATCACTTTTCTATTCATAAAACCATAGATTGAATTAAGAAGCGCTATGTGAAACTTGCAAAACTGATTTTAATTGAGATAGCTTAAGATTATTTTCAATGCATTATGGCTAACTTTTATGCGGATGTAATCACCTTGTCTTTTTTATTTCTCGATCAAATTAAAATGCACGTTTGAAGCAAAAGCTGATCGCTGTATAGTCTCTCCAGTTCGTAGAACATGAGTGGCTTAGCGCGTATCAATAATACTATATAAGTTAATAAGTTAGCTGTTTATTGCAAATTTTATTTAATTCAATATTTTGGAGATGTCATGTATCAGCATATAAAAATCCCAACTGAAGGTGAAAAAATTCAAGTCAATGATGATAATTCGCTATCTGTGCCAGATAATCCTATTATTCCTTTTATTGAAGGGGATGGAATTGGTGTTGATATTACTCCAGTGATGAGGAAAGTTGTTGATTCAGCTGTTGAGAAAGCTTATGAAGGTCAGCGTAAGATAGCATGGATGGAAATCTATGCTGGTGAGAAATCAACAAGAATTTACGGTGCTGATGTGTGGTTGCCAGAGGAAACTTTATTGGCAGCCAAAGAGTTTGTGGTTTCGATTAAGGGACCCCTGACGACTCCAATTGGCGGCGGCATTCGTTCGATTAATGTTGCGTTGCGCCAGCAGTTGGATCTATATATTTGTTTGCGACCTGTGCGTTATTTTAATGGCGTGCCAAGTCCAGTTAAGCATCCAGAAAAAACGGACATGGTGATTTTTCGCGAAAACTCTGAAGATATCTATGCTGGAATAGAATGGGAAGCTGAGTCAGAGTCTGTTAAGAAAGTGATTGACTTTCTTGTTCGAGATATGGGAGTAACCAATATACGTTTTCCTCAAACTTCTGGGATAGGTATCAAGCCAGTTTCAAGAGAAGGGACAGAGCGTTTTGTTCGGAAAGCGATTCAATATGCTATAGATAATAATCGCCAATCGGTTACCTTAGTGCATAAAGGTAATATTATGAAGTTTACTGAAGGTGCATTTAAGAAATGGGCCTATGCTCTAGCAGCTAAAGAATTTGGAGCGGAGTTGCTGGATGGAGGTCCTTGGATGAGACTGCCATCAGAATATGGAGGAATTGTCATCAAAGACGTGATCGCCGATGCTTTCTTGCAACAAATTTTGTTGCGTCCCGAGGAGTATGATGTAGTAGCTACACTGAATCTGAATGGCGATTATATTTCTGATGCATTAGCAGCTCAGGTCGGTGGAATAGGAATTGCTCCGGGAGCTAATCTGAGCGATTCTGTTGCAATTTTTGAGGCAACGCACGGTACAGCACCTAAATATGCAGGGAAAGATCAAGTAAACCCTGGTTCGATTATTCTCTCAGCAGAAATGATGTTGCGTCATCTAGGTTGGGTGGAAGCTGCAAATATGATCATCCATGCAATGGAGAAAACTATTCAGAACAAGATAGTTACCTATGATTTTGCTCGGCAAATGAGCGATGCTGAGCAGGTTTCATGCTCGATTTTTGGTAATGCGATGATTGAACGCTTACGCTAGAAGGAACACCCCTTACCCTTGAGGTAAGGGGTAAGCTGTTTATATCTTAATGATCTTACTGTGTTACTGTGTCAATAAGTCTACGCCAGTTTTCTAAACAAACAGTTAAGCGGATTGGATATTAGAGGCTTGTTTTCCTTTCGGGCCTTGAGTGACATCAAAGCTCACTTTCTGACCTTCTTTGAGTGTTTTAAATCCAGACATGTTGATTGCTGAGAAGTGTGCAAATAAATCTTCGCTACCATCATCAGGAGTAATAAAACCAAAACCTTTGGAATCATTGAACCATTTTACTGTACCTGTTGCCATTTCTACTTCCTATATTAAGAAACTGGGCCGGAAACCCTAACACTATTTGAATTTCAAGACCATTGACGGATAAAACTGGTACCGCAGAGAGCTTGAAGCCAAACGCCACGTACTGTTTTACGCAAATCCGGGGTTAAAGTCAAGCGGTTACGCCAGATTTGTATGTAAGAATTGGGTAATTGTCTCAAGATACTTGAAAATTTTGTCGTAATCGTCAAATATGTCAGTAGCGAAGTTTATTGTATTAATATATTTTTCTGGACATAGATCGGTAGGGTAAAAGTTATGACGGAAAGTGATTCAAAGGCCGTTATTTTTGAGAGTGAGGAGATTAAACAGAAATCTCCTCCATTGTATAAGATTCTATTGTTGAATGATGATTTTACACCTATGGAGTTTGTGATTGAGGTTTTGAGGATTTTCTTTTTTATGAATCAAGAGCAAGCAACACGGATTATGTTGAAAGTACATACGGAGGGAGTTGGTGTGTGTGGTGTATACCCTAGTGATATTGCAAGTACCAAAGTTAAGCAAGTAGTCGAGTTTGCAAGAAGAAATCAACATCCACTTAGATGTGTAATGGAGGAAAACTGAAATGATAGCTCCAGATTTAGAAGTCAGTTTACATATGGCGTTTGTAGAGTCCAGGCAGAAACGCTATGAATTCATTACAGTAGAGCATTTGTTGCTGGCTATGCTTGATAATGTAAGTGCCGCTGAAGTTTTAAGCGCTTGCCTAGTGGATATTGAAGATTTGCGGTCAGTTTTGTTAGACCATATAACGCGACACACGCCAATCATCAATGGCAATGATGAAGTCGACACTCAGCCAACATTGGGTTTCCAACGGGTTATTCAAAGAGCCATACTGCATGTCCAGTCATCTGGAAAAAAAGAAGTGACTGGTGCTAATGTGCTGGTATCAATATTTGGTGAGAAAGATTCACATGCAGTTTATTTTTTGCATCAGAGGGGTGTTACTCGTTTGGATGTAGTTAATTATATTTCACACAATATCCGAAAATCACCGCATGAGAGCGATGCTAAAACTGGGAATGAGGGGGAAAGTGAATCAGAATCCAATCCTTCCGGTGGGTTGCTTGAGAATTACACTGTGAATCTCAATCATTTGGCGCTCATTAATAAAATTGATCCTTTGATAGGTCGAGAAAAAGAGATTGAGCGTGTTATACAAATATTATGTCGGCGTCGTAAAAATAACCCCTTATTAGTTGGCGAGGCCGGTGTAGGAAAAACGGCAATTGCGGAAGGACTGGCAAAGCGAATTGTGGAAGAGGATGTGCCCGAATTACTGTTGAAGCATCAGATTTATTCTCTGGATATGGGAGCATTATTAGCGGGAACTAAATATCGAGGGGATTTTGAGCAGCGCTTAAAAAATCTATTAAAGCAACTTACCGACAATCCTGCGGCTATTTTATTTATTGATGAAATTCATACTTTAATTGGCGCTGGAGCAGCATCAGGTGGGGTTCTGGACGCATCTAATCTATTGAAACCAGTTTTAAGTTCTGGGCAATTAAGATGCATTGGTGCAACAACTTTTAGTGAGTATCGTGGGATTTTCGAGAAAGATCATGCCTTGTCAAGGCGTTTTCAGCAGATTGAAGTTAACGAGCCTAGTGTCGATGAAACCGTGGCAATTTTACGCGGATTGAAATCACGCTACGAGCATCACCATAAAGTTAAATACACTGCGAGTGCATTAGTCTCTGCGGCGGAGTTATCAGAGCGTTACATAAATGATAGGCACTTACCAGATAAAGCGATTGATGTACTTGATGAAGCTGGCGCTGCGCAACGAATATTACCTAAATCAAAAAAACGTAAAATTATTGGTAAAAGTGAAATCGAGAATGTTGTTGCTAAAATTGCACGGATTCCTCCACAGAATATTTCAACTGATGATCGTAATAAGTTGAAAACTCTAAGCCGTGATATGAAGGCTATTGTTTTTGGACAAGATGCAGCGATTAACTCATTGAGTACAGCCATCAAAATGGCAAGAAGCGGGCTTGGTAATCCTCAAAAGCCGGTGGGATCTTTTCTTTTTTCAGGCCCGACAGGAGTTGGGAAAACTGAAGTGGCTAAACAGTTAGCTTATGCACTTGGGATTCATCTGCATCGTTTTGATATGTCAGAATATATGGAGCGTCACGCAGTATCTCGTTTGATTGGAGCTCCGCCAGGATATGTCGGCTTTGATCAAGGCGGATTGTTGACGGAAGCAGTGATTAAGAATCCTTATTCGGTATTATTATTGGATGAAATTGAGAAAGCACATACAGATATTTTTAATATTTTATTACAAGTTATGGATTATGGAACGTTGACAGATAATAATGGGCGCAAGGCAGATTTTCGCAATGTAATTATTATCATGACAACAAATGCTGGTGCGGAAGCTCTCTCTAAATCTTCGATTGGATTTACAAAATCGAAATCTGCTGGAGATGAATTGGTAGATATAAAAAAATTATTTACTCCTGAGTTCCGTAATCGATTAGATGCGATAATTTCATTCGCTCCATTAGATCAAGAGGTCATTCTGCGTGTGACTGATAAATTCTTAATTCAACTGGAAACACAGTTGCATGAAAGAAAAGTAGAGGCTACATTTACAGAGGAATTACGCAAATATCTCGCAAAAAGTGGCTTTGATCCATTAATGGGAGCGCGGCCCATGGAGAGACTGATACAAGATACCATTCGAAGCACGCTAGCTGATGAGTTACTGTTTGGACGCTTGGTGAATGGTGGTAAAGTGACTGTAGATATTGATAGTAATGACAAGGTAACTTTGTTGTTCGAGGAAGAAGCTGCGATTATTTAACTGAAGTTTGATCTGATACAGAAAGGCTACTTTACCGGCTTTTCCAAGGAAATGAGATTTTATTGTTATTCAATGTTTCTCTTAAGACTTATTCAAGGCGATGCGATGTCTTGTCTGAAGGCACTTGATGTTGCTTAACGCTGCGCTCTTCTGGAAATCTTGATAAGGTTTTTGGGAGGTTTGTAAAATGAGAGAGACCTCTGCAAAACTGGCTTTATCGAATGTGAGAGCTCTGTAAGCATTTGATTTAATTATGATGTAAATGAACAGAAACGCTCAAAAATACAGTTATGCAGAGATCTCTGAGATATACCGCGCCCTATCAGCTCATAACACCACTACTCTACAATTACTCAATTTAAGTATAAACTAATTGAATGATTTGTATTATTTAGGGTAGCTGGTTGTATTTCTGAGAACAATTATGCGAGACATTCCTGCCTGAAATGTTTGCATAAGCGGATAGGAAAGATTCTCTCAGCCTAGCTTAGTCGGATTAGAATGTATCTTCTAGAAATGCTAAGGAAGTGTTGATTAATTCGCTTTCTTAGGTTATACAATAATTATAATCAACGACTTGGGTGTTAAATTCTTGAAAATAGAATAAACCAGCGCTTCCCTAATAATTATCCAAGCTCTCATTTCAAGTAAATCAATATTAAATGAGACTGCAAAAAAGATGCTTGATGTTAAGGAATTATTGTAATAAAAATCAATCCTTTGCCTAAGGTTGATGGCAAAGATTACTTGTAATTAAGATAAATCCATTTCTTTGAGGAATAAACTCTTTTCTTTTTTATCCTGCTGTTTTGTGATCAGCTATCTGCGTTTTAGCAGGTAATGGTAATATATACATTTTCTCAGTTTCTAAAAATTTCAAAGGCCTCATATCATCATGTTTTCGCAGAAACAAACTATAGAAAGTACTGATCCTGAATTATGGCAGGCAATTAAGGGCGAAATGAATCGTCAAGAGGAATACATTGAACTAATTGCATCAGAAAATTATGCAAGCCCTGCCGTCATGCAGGCGCAGGGTTCTGTGTTAACTAACAAATATGCAGAGGGCTATCCAGCTAAGCGCTATTACGGTGGCTGTATGTACGCTGATCAGGTAGAGCAACTAGCGATTGATCGCTTAAAGGCATTGTTTGGTGCAGAGTACGTTAATGTGCAACCCCATTCAGGTTCTCAAGCCAATGCAGCAGTTTATCTTTCGGCATTAAAGCCAGGTGATACATTACTTGGCATGTCTCTTGCGCATGGGGGACATTTAACCCATGGTTCGAGTGTTAATATGAGTGGGAAGATTTTTAATTCGATTTCCTATGGATTGCACCCTGAAACTGAAGTGCTGGATTATGATGAAGTGGAGCGATTAGCTCATGAGCATAAGCCAAAAATGATTGTTGCAGGTGCTTCTTCTTATGCGCGTGTTATTGATTGGAAACGGTTTCGTAAAATTGCTGATGCAGCTGGCGCGTATCTATTTGTAGATATGGCTCATTATGCGGGTTTGGTAGCGGCTGGTTTTTACCCTAACCCTGTTGGAATAGCCGATTTTGTTACCAGCACTACGCATAAAACATTACGTGGACCACGTGGCGGTATTATCATGGCCAAGCCTGAGCATGAGAAGGCGCTGAATTCTGCTATTTTTCCACAAACCCAAGGCGGTCCATTAATGCATGTGATCGCAGCTAAGGCTGTTGCATTTAAGGAAGCTGCTACTAAAGAATTCAAAGATTATCAAGAGCAGGTTATTGAAAATGCTCGTGTAATGGCAAAAGTTCTGCAGCAACGTGGATTGCGAATTGTATCTGGTCAAACCGATTGCCACATGTTCCTGGTCGATTTGCGTGCAATGAATCTGACTGGAAAGCAAGCCGAAGAGTCATTGGAGTTGGCGCATATTACAGTGAATAAGAATGCTATTCCCAACGATCCACAAAAACCATTTGTGACCAGTGGTATTAGAGTTGGATCACCAGCAATTACTACACGTGGATTTAAAGAGTTGGAAGCGGAGCAGTTGGCTAATTTAATCGCTGATGTACTTGCTGCGCCTACAGATTCGGTTAATTTGTCACGTATTGCTGCTGAGGCAAAACGGTTATGTGCAAAATTCCCGGTATATGGATAGGTATCAGGTTTGGCAGATGTTAGAAATTTTCATCTGTTCCAGGTAGTAAGTTAATATGAAGTGTCCTTTTTGCAATACAGATGACACCAATGTGATGGATTCTCGTGTGAGCGAGGATGGTCACAAAATTCGGCGGCGGCGACGTTGTCAGGCTTGTGACAAACGTTTTACAACCTATGAAACGGTTGAATTACGTTTGCCGCAAGTTGTAAAACATGATGGTAATCGTGCGGAGTTTGATCGCAATAAATTGCTGACAGGATTTAAACGTGCACTCCATAAACGTCCTGTTCCTACCAGTTATGTGGATGCTGCCATAGATCGGATCGTGCAAAAGTTTTTAAGCACTGGAGAGCGCGAAGTTTCATCACGTAGTATCGGCGAGAGTGTGATGCAAGAGCTTTATCAATTGGATGAGGTTGCTTATATCCGTTTTGCATCGGTTTATAAAAGCTTTCAAGGTGTCGATGATTTTCGAGATGCGATCAAGGAAGTGAAAAACCCCCATCAGCAATTACCATCAAAGAAGGTTTTCTAGAAATTGGGAGCTAAGTATTTATTTTGTCTACTGATATATAGCTTAAACCATTTGACTTTTAGGCCTTAAACGCCTTAAACGCCTTAAACGCCTTAAACGCCTTAAACGCCTTAAACGCCTTATCGATATGTTTTCTCCTGCGGATTATGCGTTCATGTCATATGCTCTGCGATTAGCGGAGAAAGGACTCTATAGCACGACACCGAATCCGCGCGTTGGTTGTGTGATTACAAAAAATGAACAGATTATTGGGAGCGGTTGGCATGAACGAGCAGGGCAACCGCATGCGGAAATTAATGCTTTAAGAGTTGCGGCATTGGCGGCACGCGGAGCGACTGCTTATATCACACTGGAACCTTGTGCTCATCATGGGCGAACGCCGCCATGCACCGATGCGTTGATTAGGGCGGGCATTGCTAAGGTCATCCTCGCTATGGAGGATCCTAATCCGATCGTATCGGGCCGTGGTTGTGCAGCATTGCAACATGCAGGTATCGAAGTGCAAAGGGGTTTATTACAAACGGATGCGCAAGCACTGAACATAGGGTTTGTGAATCGTATGATTCATCAAAAGCCGTGGATCAGGGTAAAAACTGCTGCCAGCCTGGATGGTAAGACGGCATTGAATAATGGCATCAGTCAGTGGATAACAGGTAATGCTGCACGACGAGATGGCCATCAGTGGAGGGCTCGTTCATGCGCCATATTGACAGGTATTGGTACAATAAAATCTGATAATCCTCAGTTAACAGTTCGTCATGTTGAAACATCCCGTCAACCCAAGAAAATAATTGTGGATAGTCATTTGGATATTCCGTTGGATGCGAAATTATTGCAGAGTGAAGAAAAGATATTTATTTTTACTGCTAATGATGAAGCCCTGGAAAAGAAAACAGTACTGAGTAAAATGGGTGTTCAGGTTATTGTTTTGCCCGAAGCCGAGGGCAGGGTCGATCTGAGAGGAATGGTGATTATGCTGGCGAATTGGGGAATGAATGAAGTCCTGGTTGAAGCTGGGTGTGGATTGAATGGTGCTTTAGTTAACGCAGGATTAGTCGATGAATTGATTATTTTTCTGGCGCCTCATCTCCTTGGTGATAGCGCGCAAGGTATGTTTAAGTTGCCGGAATTGGTGAGTCTTGATAAAAAGAATAATCTTAAAATCAGAGACTTGCGTATGATTGGGCAAGATATTCGAGTGATTGCAGAGTTGTCATGAAATTGCTTTACTTTATTCACGATGAGGTCTTTTGGCAAGCTTACGTTGCAATGTGCGACGATGCATATTTAATATCCTTGCCGTGACTGATATATTATTGTCGTTCTCAACTAAAATACGATGAATGTACTCCCATTCCAGACGACCGACTGACAAAGGATTTTCACTAATGGGCGTGTCTGCTTCGCCTTCTGTGCGTTCAAAGGCAGCCATGATTTCATCCGCATCAACCGGTTTTGCAAGGTAATGCGTGGCGCCGAGCTTGATGGCTTCAACTGCTGTAGCGATGCTCGCGTAGCCAGTCAACATGACAATGCGCGTACCTGGATCCACTAACTTGAGCTGTTCAACTAGTACTAATCCAGACTCACTGGATAATTTTAAATCAACAATTGCATATTCAGGAGATGCTGCTTCAGCTAGTTTTAATGCATCCTCAATGGCGTGTGAGCACATTACACTGAAACCACGTTTTTTCATGGCTTTTGACAGAACATCACAGAAAACTTGATCATCATCGACAATCAATAAACTAGGATATTCGTTGACGTCTGATAGCGAAGTTTCAGTCATGATCATTCCTATTCTATCAATGGTAAAACTACCTGTGTGCAGGCTCCGCCTCTTTCAAGATTGAACAAACGGACGCTGCCACCAAATCGCTCAATATTTGCATTGGCAAGAAATAAGCCAATTCCAAAACCTTGTCCTGATGCTTTACTGGAAAAGAAGGCTTCACCTGCACGTTGCATGGCTTCTGCAGATAACCCTTCTCCGTCGTCAATGATTTCAAGATGTAGCTCTGATGCATTCCAATTACTCTTGATCTCAATACATTTAGAAGAGGCATCTGCGGCATTATTAAGCAGATTTAATATGGATTGACTCAACAATTGATTATCCATAATTCTGGGAGTGGGTTGTGTGCCGTTACTTTGATAGGTGAATTTAACAGACGGGCGTATCAGCTGCCATTTGTCCAGTATCTGGCGTAGAAATTCATCGACGTGTAATTCACTGCCATGTTCCGCTCTGGTTTGGCCTGCCTTTGCTAATAATTGGGTTAAAGTTTGTTTGCAATGAACAATTTGGTCTCGCAGAATGCGAAGGTTATTTTGGAATTCGCTATCCTGTGTGTACTCCTGTTGCAATTCTCTTGTGATAACGGCCATGGTTGAGAGCGGAGTGCCAAGTTCGTGTGCAGCTCCTGCTGCAAGTGTTCCCAAAGCAATAATTTGTTCATTGCGCAGGGCTTGTTCTCTTGCTTTGGCAAGATCTCGATCCCGATCTCGAATGGATGAACTCATTTTGACAACGAACCAGGCAATAATGACGGTACTTAATACAAATGCCAGCCACATACCTGAAACATGTACTGTAAATTCAATCAAATGATTATTATGGTCATGAGGCAATGGCACATAATTAAATAATAGCAATGAGTAGCATCCGATCGTGATTATTGCCATGACCCATGTGTAGCGCCACGGAAGTGTTGCGGCGGCTATTGTCAGGGGGAGTAGATATAGCGAAATAAAAGGATTGGTTGAACCGCCACTAAAATATAGTAAAGTACTGAGCGCAAAGACATCGATGAGTAACTGCAAAAAAAATTCTATATGGGATACCGGCCACTTACGGTGTAGTCGAAACCATGTCAATAAATTCAATAAGGTAAGTATGGCGATAACTGTAATCAGTTGAATCCAGGGAATTTCAATATCAATGGTGCGATAGACTAGGGCAAGTGTCAGGCATTGAGCGATGATGGCGATATTTCTCAGCAAAAATAAGCGTTGTAAATTTTTGCTGAGAGGTGATTGGCTGAGGTCATTGAACATGATGCGAAGAATTCGAAAGATTTATGCTTATTGGTAAGTTAACATGCAACATTAGCTTAATTTTATCCCAATTGCTATGCGACAAATTGTCTCAGGGATTGGCAAGTTAACAATAGTGTGGCCCAATCCATTGGGATGAAGAAAGGTAATTTAAAATGTGAGCTGTAAGAGAAAATGAAACCATATTCAGTTCTAGAAAAACTTCGTCAACCCAAGTGTTCACTAGAATCATGGTAACCAATGGTTTTTTCGGTTAGAATCATGAGCCATTTTATCTTATGCCAATGAATTGGCATTATCTTTTTGAAATTATTTTATGATCCTTATCCTTGTTCCTAATACACGACTTGATAGTCCGGAATACAAACAATTGTCAGCGCATTTGGCCAACTTCTCAGGTATTTCTACACGAGTGCATACTGAGGTGGGCGCTGAACAAACGCTGACAGAAATCTATCTGATCGGTAACACTAAAGTGCTATCGATTGAAGATGTTGGCTCTCTCCCTTGTGTCGATCGGGTGGTGAGAGTGTCAGAGGAATATCGTGTTTTAGGCAGACACAAAAATGATGATCGCCCGACTTTCTTTGAATATAACGGTGTTCGTTTTGGCCAGGATACGCTTAATGTATTTGCCGGACTGTGCGCAGTGGATACTATTGAGCATGTCGAAATGATGATGAAAGCGCTGCGTGAGCAAGGACAGGTTTGCACGCGCATGGGTGCGTATAAGCCTCGCACCAGTCCTTATTCATTCCAAGGTCATGGTAAAACCTGTTTGCCTTATGTATTTGATTTGGCTGGAAAATATGACATCAAGGTGATTGCGATGGAGATTACGCATGAATCTCATTTGGAAGAAATACGTGATGCTCTGTATCAAACAGGAAATGCAACTGGCGTCATGCTGCAAATTGGCACTAGGAATACGCAGAATTTTGAGCTGTTGAAAATTGTGGGGCGTCAGCAGAACTTCCCCGTATTGATCAAAAGAGGTTTTGGCATTACTCTGGATGAATCCCTGAATGCTGCGGAGTACTTGGCCTCGGAAGGGAATCGTAAAGTAGTTTTTGGATTACGTGGTATGAAAACCAATATGGGTGATCCTCATCGTAATTTTGTTGATTTCTCGCATGTGCCTGTTGTCAGACGATTAACTCGCATGCCTGTTTGTATTGATCCTTCGCATTCAGTGGGTACCCGAGCAAGCTCGGCAGATGGCATTCTCGATATTATGCATGTGACAGCGCAAGGTGTAATGGCAGGTGCTAATATGGTGCTGGTTGATTTTCATCCGGCACCGAGCAAAGCGCTGGTTGATGGTCCGCAAGCTTTGTTGATGAAAGAACTACCACAATTTTTGGAAGACATTCAAATTGCACGAGAAGCTTATGGAAGACGCGTTGCATTGGCCGAGCGTTATCAAAAGGAATAAAAAAAGCACTGCCAGAAATTTTAATTGCTGATATTAGCAAGGTGAGTGTCAAATTTTTTCGCTGAATTGAGCATAAGCAAAATACCCATTGTTGGAGAATAAATAAATGATCAAAGTACTACTTTCAAATCCAAGAGGTTTCTGTGCCGGCGTGGATCGCGCAATAGAAATTGTTGAACGAGCATTAACAATGCATGGCGCACCCATTTATGTGCGCCATGAAGTTGTGCATAACCGCTTTGTGGTTGAGAATCTGGAAAAGAAAGGTGCTGTGTTTGTAGAGAATCTGGACGAAGTGCCGCAAGATAGTATCTTGATTTTCAGTGCACATGGTGTTTCCCATGCAGTGCGAAAAGAGGCGGCAGAGCGTAAGTTAAAAGTTTTTGATGCCACTTGCCCGTTAGTTACCAAAGTTCATGTAGAAGTAGCCAAGATGCGCAAGGATGGCAAGGAAATCATTATGATTGGCCATCAAGGTCATCCAGAAGTTGAAGGTACAATGGGGCAAATCGAAGGGGAAGATAAGGGGATGTATCTCGTGGAAACAGAGAGGGATGTTGAAACCTTGCAAGTTAAAGATGTCACTAACCTGGCTTATGTGACTCAAACAACGCTATCAGTGGATGATGCTGCACGTATTGTCGATGCATTGAAAAGACGATTCCCAAAAATTACTGGCCCTAAGAAAGATGATATTTGCTATGCCACACAGAATCGTCAGGATGCCGTTAAGCAAATGGTTAATCAATGCGATTTGGTCATTGTTGTGGGTTCTCCCAATAGTTCGAATTCAAATCGATTATGTGAAGTAGCGCGGAATGCTAATGTGGAAGCTTATATGGTGGATAGAGCTGAGCAATTGCAAGAAGAGTGGTTTGTTGGAAAGAAAATCATCGGTATTACGGCTGGAGCTTCAGCACCGGAAATTCTCGTGCAACAAGTGATATCTCGACTCAAGCAAATAGGAGCCGAGCAAATTGGCGAAGATGTGACGATAGAAGAACTAAGTGGTGTGATTGAGTCTGTTGTATTTCCACTTCCTAGAGCTTGATTAGCAACTAATTGATATTCCATCCTGTTTGGTAGGGTGTGATATCAAATGGTTGTGGCCTTCCTGTTATTTCATTTGCCAGAATCTCAGCACTGGCCGGTGCCATAGTAACACCATAACGAAAATGACCGCTGTTAATATATAAATTACTGATCATTGGGTGTTTGCCGATGGTGGGAATATTATTAGGGGAGGCGGGGCGTAGCCCTGACCAGTGTTGCACGATAGGCATTGCTTGAAGTGCCGGTAAAATAGCTTGCGCACGCATTAACAAATGTTTGCGTACGGATGCAGTTGTTTGTTTATCGAATCCTACATCTTCCAGTGTACTACCAATGAGTAAATGCCCATCCCGCCTCGGAATGATATATAAGTCATTTTCCACAAGAATGGTGTGGATCGGTGGGGTGCGGTCAAACTTGAACAATAACATTTGTCCTCGGATAGGTTTGATATCTAGCTTGAGAGCATACATACCCAGTATTTCTTTACTCCAAGCACCGGCACTGATAATGATGTGATCAGCAGAAAAATCTCCTTGAGAAGAAGTGATGGATTGTATTTTTTGATGTGCTGCGTTAAGGCTCTCGACCGCACAATTTTCTATAATTCTTCCCTCTAGCTGAGCGATTCGGTGGCGTAATGCACGCAATAACCTGGGATTGCGGATCTGCGCAGTTTCAGGCAAAAATATTGCTTGCTTACATTCCGCACATGTATTCGTTTCATTGCTATATTGCAATGAAACGTGACCTGGTAGTGTCCGTTGTTCAAATTGTATTTCTCGTACTGAGCACCACTGTTGTGCAAGTTCTCTGTTATAGGGCGGCAGTACTAGCATGCCACAAGCTTCATATTCAGGATCAATTCCAGTAGTTTCGTGCAGAACTGAGGCCCAAGTTGGGAATTGACTGGCACTGTAACTTGTGAGACGCGTGACAACGTCAGAATAATCCCATGGACACAGTGGAGACAAAATACCACCACCCGCCCAAGAAGATTCTTGCCCAACCTTGTTTCGTTCGAGTATCGTGACTTTTGCACCTTGAATTAATAACCGTTCTGCTGTAGCAAGTCCAATAATTCCCGCGCCAATTACGATGACATCTTGTTTCATGCTGTACTGATGTCCTATGTCTGATATTAAAAATTAAGAGAGGGTATTTGATTGATGTAACTGATTGTAGCTCAACCTGAACCAATGAAGTCTTATGTTGAATACGGAATTCAGTTGCACAATAGAAAAGTACTTTAACGCTAAAGTTAATGATCTTAGTAATCGTTATACCTAGAACTCTTTTAATAGAATGATTGAGCTCATAGTGAGGAATAAATTTTCTTTGGAACTCGTTAGATGCAAAACAAGATTGGTATTAATAGATTGATTTATAAAGGATTTACTCTTATTGAATTGCTTGTCACATTGAGCGTGGCAAGTATTTTGTTATCTGTAGCGGCACCAAGTTATCGTGGATTTGTTCAAGACAGTTTACTCATTGCACAGAGCAATAGTTTTTCTTCCGCCATAGCATTAGCTAAAAGTGAAGCGATTAAGCGTAATGGTCGCGCTACGATCTGCCCTAGTACCAATAGTACAAGCTGTACTGGAGGAGTGGTTTGGTCGAATGGCTGGATAGTATTTGCAGATACAAATAGCAATGGTGCCGTCGATGCGGATGAGCAAATTCTTCATGTCGGTGCAGCCCTTTCTGGGGGAAATATGCTGTCAGGATCAAAGTCACGAATCACATTTACAGCAAATGGATTTTCAATGGGATCAAATGACACTTTTTCATTATGCGATAGTCGTGGATCCGCCTATTCCAAAAAGATTGTCCTGAATAATCAGGGCCGCTTACGTTTTGAAACAGGTCCAGGGACTTGTTCATGAATAGCGTATTGACATTAATAAAAGACCAAAAGGGATTTAGTTTGCTAGAAGTACTGATTACGCTTCTAGTCGTATCTTTTGGATTGCTGGGCATGGCCGCACTCATTATATCGGGTGTACGAAGTAATAATATTGCGCACTACCGATCAATTGCTAGTAAGCAAACAGAAGATATCGCTGACCGGATGCGTGCCAACTTAGCTGGCGTAAGTGCTGGAGCTTATGATTCGCTGACCGCAACTATTCCTGATAGTAGTGATTGTGTGGCAAATACTTGCAGCCCAACACAGATCGCAACTTATGATCATTCTCAGTGGAATACTGGGAACTCGTTACTACTACCGAATGGCGTAGGAACTGTAAGTGGAAATGTCGCTGCGGGGTATTTAATTACTTTGCGATGGCGAGAGAAAGAAATGAATGGAGAAGTTGACCCTAACTGTCCCAACGGAGTAGCAACCAATACGCGATGTTTCTTGACAAGGTTTTCCCCATGATTCTGACTTCTAAGATTTTGCAGATTAAGCTTAAGAAAAAACAAAATTCGGAAACAAATACTCAAGGCGGTTTTACTTTAATTGAGTTAATGATTTCTATGGCGCTTGGTTTGGTTTTGTTGTTGGTAATTGGGACCGTGTTTGTCAGTAGCCGGCAAACCTTCCGTGAACAGGAAGATAATGCTCGTATTCAAGAAAGTGGGCGTTTTGCGTTGGAAATTCTTGGACGTAGTATTAAACAAGCAGGTCATGTAGAAGTTCCATTCAATGATTTTAAAGTGTCCTTTGAGGGTACTGCAATAACAGGTACAAATGGTGCTGCCGGTATAGCTGATACCTTGACCATGCAATATGATGGCGCGCTGGGTGATCAGGACTGTGAAGGCGCATCAGTCGATGCTGTTGGCGAGATTATTCAGAATCATTTTAATCTCGATACAGCTAATGCTGAGTTGCAATGTAGTGGTGTTATTTCCATTACGCCTGCGGCTCCAGGAGCGCCGCCCTCAGGATCGGTACTATTAAATAATGTAGAAGATTTACAAATACGGTATGGCATAGATACGAATGGCGATCAATCAGTGGATCAATATATTGCTGCGCCTGCTGATTGGGAGCAGGTGATCTCTGCACGAGTCTGTGTTCTGGTTCGTTCCGAAAAAACAAATATAGTTTCTGCGGGTAATTATTTGGATTGTGATGGTGCCTCTGTTGCCATCCCTGCGGACAGGCGATTAAGACGTGCTTTCTCGGCAACCTTCAATTTGCGTAATCGAATCAATTTTCTACCATGAACATACACTTAAACTTCCGACAAAAACAGAGTGGTGCTGCATTTGTCACTGGTATGATTTTTTTATTGATTTTAACCTTGCTAGGCATAACAGTTGCAAAGATGGCAACAATTGAAGAACGCATGTCGGGCAACATGCGAGATCGGATGATTGCGATGCAAGCAGCTGAAATGGGATTGCGTTATGCCGAGCGATATATTCGCGATAATGATCCTACCACTAATACACCTAAAGCAATTGACGGTATAACCGATTTTGATACGACCTGTACAGCAGGCCTCTGTTATTACGGCGCAGGGGCTACCGCACCAGCCGTGCCTGCATCGACTACTTATTGCACGCCCAACTGTCCCATCAGTTATGTTGAAGGTACCGTTTTTAGAACTGACGGTGTGACCTACACGGCGCCTAATTTGCCAACGGGCGTACCGGCGCCCACTTATCTCATAGAAGGTATTCAGAAAACCCCCCCTGGGAGTGGATTAAGGTATTACTACCGCATCACGATACGCGCACAAGGCGCTAAACCTGGAACTGTGGTTTGGTTGCAGGAAGTGTTTAGACCTTAGCTATTCTTGGATATATAGAGGAATATTGAATCATGCAGAGAATATTTTTACGCCATATTTTTTCAGCAAACGCGATTGTGGGGGCATTGGTAGTTAATTTAATAGGCGGAGCTTATGCTGCTCCGCCATTATCCAATAGCCCGCTTTTCCTGGGCGGCAATATTTCTCCTAATGTCATGTTTACTTTGGATGATTCTGGTTCTATGCACTTTGAGATCATGCCGGAAAGTTTGATTGTTCAAAATGTCCGCTATATGTTTCCTCGTGCACCCGGTGTTTATGGCGCAGCTGATTACAGCAATTATGTAGTTGATTTCGAGTCAACTAACCGATACACCGCTTCTTTACGTTCTAGTCATGTTAACAAGATTTATTATGATCCTACTGTCAGATATCAGCCCTGGAGTAATGCTGATGGGTCACTGATGAATAATGCTGATCCAACTTGTGCTCCTCATAATCCTTTGAATACTACAGCTGGCTGTCGTAATCTTACAGTGAACAATACACAAACTGCGTACTGGTTGAAAAGTGATGGGACTCGATCTGCCAGTCTATCAAAAACTTTCTATCCTGCTGTCTATTTCAATTATGTAAGTGGCAGTATCAATGATGCCAGTAGCTATACCGAGATAGAGATTATTTCTTCTACAGCTTCGTATGTCGGTGGGCCGAATCGATCGGATTGCGCTGCCGCGCCCAATTGTACATATAATGAAGAAATTCAGAATTTTGCGAATTGGTATACATATTATCGCTCGCGCATATTATTGGCTCGTGCTGGGATTGGTCGGGCATTTTCTGCGCAGGGAAATACAATGCGTGTTGGTTTTGCGGCGATTAATAATGGTTCAACAACAGTAGATGGAGTGGCGACAGAGGTAGTAAAAAGCGGTGTTAGGCAATTTACTGGTACCGATAGGTCAAATTTCTTTACTAATCTTTATGATCATCACATTCCAGCGGCAGGGACACCGTTGCGAGAAGCAATGATTAAAGTGGGTGAGTACTTTAAAAGGACTGACGACAAAGGACCCTGGGGACAAACTCCGGGATCGAGTGGGGGTACTCAACATGAGTGCCGTCAAAATTACAATATATTAATGACAGATGGATACTGGACGGAAGGCTCTGTATCAGGTCTGGATAATTCAGATAATCAATCTGGTTCCAGCATAA
>JAGOKN010000116.1 GCA_017994575.1 Nitrosomonas sp. | reverse complement strand
TACGGTGCTTATACTCCACGGCATCCAGGTGCACATTCTGGATTTGCTTAAACTCTTCAGCCAGTTTAGTGAGTTCAAAGTAATGTGTCGCAAAAAGCGTAAAGCTGCGATTCTTATTCACCAAATGCCGGGCAATGGCAAATGCCAATGCCAATCCATCAAAAGTCGAAGTACCACGCCCAATTTCATCCATCAGCACTAGGCTATGTGCGGTGGCGTTATGCAGAATGTTCGCTGTTTCTGTCATTTCCACCATAAACGTTGAGCGTCCGCTAGCGAGGTCATCTGCCGCACCAATTCGGGTAAAAATTTGATCCAATATACCAATGCACACTTTTTTTGCGGGCACATAACTGCCGCAATGCACCAACAAAGCAATGAGTGCAATCTGCCGCATATAAGTTGATTTACCGCCCATGTTGGGACCGGTAATCATCAACATCTGCGGCTTGCCAGTTTGTTCTGCACCCAATTGGACATCATTGGCCACAAAATTGTCTACCTGATTTTCCACCACCGGGTGACGCCCTGTTTCAATGGTAAAAATAGCTTCATCGGATAAGAGGGGAGCGACATAGTCAAGTGCTTGCGCTCGCTCAGCAAATGCACACAAGACATCGATTTCAGCCACACTCGCGGCCATTTTCTGCAATGCACGGATATACGGCAACAATGCCACCAATAATCCATCATATAAAAATTTTTCACGCGCCAATGCCCGATCCTGTGCAGACAAGGCTTTATCTTCGAAAGCTTTCAGTTCTGGCGTGATATAGCGCTCGGCGCTTTTCAATGTCTGTCTGCGCCGATAATCATCAGGAACCTTGTCGCTGTGTGCATGTGTGACTTCGATATAAAAACCATGCACACGATTGTATTCCACCTTTAAATTAGGAATACCAGTGCGCTCTTTTTCACGAATTTCAAGCTGCAACAAGAACTCACCACAATTATTTTGCAATGCACGTAATTCATCCAGCTCAGCATCGTAACCATTGGCAATCACATTGCCTTCGCGCAAAACCACACCGGGTTCTTCCAGCAGCGATCGATTCAATAACTCAACCAATGCAGGTTCCATCTGCATACTCTCTATCAACTGAAGCATTCTCTCGCTGCAACCATCCGCAATAGCTTGAATGATTTCTGGCAACCGTCTTAAACTGTCACGCAGGCCAGAGAGATCTCTCGGTCGTGCAGATTTAAGGGCAATGCGCGCAGTGATTCGCTCGACGTCGACAATTTGACGCAGCAGACGCTGTGCGGTCGAAAAACTATTCTGTCCATTGTCTCCGATCAATGCGGTAACGCTATCCAGTCGTTTCTGTATCGCTACCCGGTCACGTAATGGATGATGCAACCAGACTTGCAGCAAACGGCTACCCATGTTGGTAGAACAAGTATCCAATAATGACAATAATGTGGGCGATCTTTCGCCGCGAAGGGTTTCAGAAATTTCCAGATTTCGGCGAGTCGCTGCATCCATGCGCACATAGATACTGTCATGTTCTGCTTGTAATGAAGCAATATGCAGCGCAACAGATCCTTGCGTCAGACGGGTGTATTCCAATAATGCACCAGCAGCGCAGATTGCCATCGATAAATCCTCGCAACCAAAACCAGACAGATCATGCGTTTCAAACTGCCGAGTCAACTGACTGATCGCGCTATTCAGATCAAATTGCCATAATGGCAGCCGCTTTAATGCCCATTGCTTGCCTTGCAATTCAGGCAATGCCAATGATTCCGGTACAAGAATTTCCGAAGGCTGCAGGCGTTCCAGCTCACTGAGTAAATTTTGCGGCAATGTCTCCATAACGCGTAATTGTCCTGCAGCAAGATTTAGCCAGGCCAATCCCAGCAGTGATTCATGCATCCATAAAGCCAGCAATATGCAATCGCGCTTATCCTCTAGCAACACTGTATCAGTCAACGTTCCCGGCGTGATAATGCGAGTGACTTCGCGTGCAACAGGCCCTTTGCTGGTGGCCGGATCTCCCACTTGCTCACAGATAGCGATAGACTCGCCCGCCTTAACCAGTTTAGCCAGATATTGCTCAGCAGCGTGATATGGCACGCCCGCCATTTTAATCGGCTCCCCGGCTGAAGCACCACGTTGGGTTAAAGTAATTCCCAATAGCCTGGCTGCTCTTTCCGCATCCTCAAAAAACAACTCATAAAAATCTCCCATACGGTAAAACATGAGCATGTCAGGATGCTGTGCTTTGATGCGCAAATATTGCTGCATCATCGGAGTATGCTGGTCTTTTTGAGCTTTCATGGATTCTACAAAAGATTATTTTGGGATGGAGATGCCATTATCATGATGAATTATGTGGTGATCCAACATTTAGCACTTAAACATAAAAGCACGCTGGGAGACAGTTATTAGCAATTTAAAGAGATCTGGAATAAAATCTCTATCGACAAATTTGGCGCCGGCTCTTCGTCTCTGGCACGCCTGAAACATAATTCAATGATAAATTGAAGATCGGATCGCGCGACCGCACATACGATTATTGCCGCGAATAAAACGGATTCTCAGTCGTTACCGAAGAGGTTGAAACGCAGGAGCGACTGGAATTCCTACGTAATCTGGGTTGCGATATCATCCAAGACTACTTGATTTCCAAACCGTTACTCGCAAAAAGACTTGTTCGCAAGTTTGCGGAAACACAATAAGACTAATAGCCAATCTTGTTCACCACTGCAATCCTGCGTTTTGTGCCGCATCGTTATTGCAGATAAATCGAACCATCGTTAATTTGCCCAAAAACGGTATAGGGCAAAGCAACCGTATCCAATACACCGGATAGCGCCAAATCAATGAATATGAGCTCCGGTACCGACCCAAACCACAGCGCCGTCCGTGACGGTTTGCCACGCAGAATGCAAATATCGTAAGCAACCCCACTATAAACTCGAGGTATCGCTTCACAAGAAGTTCTGGCTTGCTTAAGATCGTACTTTGCCACCGAATCACCTCGGATTACTGTATTGACAGTTCCGCACCCCAAGAGCAACGACGCGATCAAACAGACGAATTTATTTCTAAATTGAATTTTCATTTCTTCCTCACCCAATCCACTACACTGCTAAGCGCGGCGGGGAGTTGTTCCGGTTGTGTACCCCCCGCCTGCGCCATATCCGGTCGTCCGCCCCCTTTACCACCGACTTGCTGGGCAACAAAATTAACCAATTCACCGGCTTTGATCTGGTTGATCAAATCGGCACTGACACCCGCAATCAGTGTTATTTTCCCATCTTCAACCGCGCTGAGTACGATGACACAGGTTTTCAGCTTGTCTTTGAGTTGATCAAGGGTTTCACGCAGGGTCTTGGCATCGGCATTTTCCACATTGGCAGCTAACACCTTAATGCCTTTTATTTCCTGTGCTTGCGCGATCAGATCATCACCTTGTGAACTGGCGAGCTTGGTTTTTAAACGCATCAGCTCTTTTTCGGTTTGCCGCACATTGTCGATAATCTGTGCTATTTTTTGCGTCACTTCTTGCGGATTGGTTTTTAGGCTCTGAGATATTTCCAGTAATTGCGCTTCGCGCTGTTGGACATATTCAACCGCTGCTTTTCCGGTAACTGCTTCAACTCTTCGTATGCCAGCGGCCACGCCCGATTCCGTGACAATCTTAAAGAAACCGATTTGCCCTATCTGTGATACATGCGTACCACCACACAACTCAGTGGAAAACTCACCCATTCCAATCACACGCACGACATCCGAATATTTTTCACCGAACAAAGCCATGGCTCCGCGCTTGATCGCATCGTCATATTTCATGGTTTCCGAAGCAACAATCCAGTTGTGTCTAATCTGATCGTTAACTAAACGTTCTGTTTCGCGTATTTCATCGGCAGTCATGGGCGCATTATGGGAAAAATCAAAGCGCGCGCGATTGGGATCCACCAGCGAGCCTTTTTGTGTTACATGAATGCCAAGTACCTTGCGCAGTGCGGCATGCAGCAGATGAGTGGCAGAGTGATTATTCGCAGTACTGGTACGGCTAAGTGGATTGACCTCGGCCAACACGAGATCCCTGATCACCAGCCGACCACTGCGCAATAGTCCTTTATGACCAAATACACCAGCTTGTATTTTTTGTGTATCCGTCACTGCAAAGGTGCCATTGGCTGCGAGCAATTCGCCGCAGTCACCAACTTGTCCACCGGATTCGGCATAAAAAGGCGTTTGATCCAGAACAACCACCGCTTCATCACCCGCTTCGATAAAATCGACCGGACTACCTTGTTTATAAATGGCTAATACCTGCCCTTCATGTTGCAATGCTTCATAGCCATAGAAAGTGGTTTGACTACCGTTATATTCGATCCCTTCCTGCATGGTGAATTTGTTAGCTGCGCGTGCTTGCTCACGCTGGCGCGCCATGGCTTGCTCAAAACCGGCGTGATCAACGGTAATACCGCGCTCGCGCGCGATGTCGGCGGTCAGATCTAACGGAAAACCGAAGGTATCGTAAAGTCGAAAAGCCATTTCTCCATCAAGCACCGTCACTTTCTGACCTAAAGCCGTCTCCAGAACCTGCATGCCATGTTCCAGTGTTTCGGCAAAACGCTCTTCTTCCTGCTGTAAAACCGCTGCAACACGCTCCTTGGCTGCTACCAGCTCAGGATAGGCTTGCCCCATCACCAGACTTAGATCTTCTACCAATTGATAAAAGAACGGTTGTTTTTGTCCCAACCGATAACCATGACGAATGGCACGGCGAATGATGCGACGCAATACATAGCCGCGCCCCTCACTGCCTGGAATGACGCCATCGGTAATCAGAAATGAACAGGCACGAATATGATCGGCAATCACTTTTAAGGAATTGTCTGCGAGATTTTTTGTGTTGGTAGCCCGTGCAGCGGCTTGAATCAGACTTTGGAACAAATCGATTTCATAATTACTGTGAACCTGCTGCATAACTGCAGAAATGCGTTCCAATCCCATACCGGTGTCAACCGAAGGTTTGGGCAGCGGGTGTAGTGTACCTGCACTGTCACGGTTGTATTGCATAAACACCAGATTCCAGATTTCAATGTAGCGATCACCATCCGCATCGGCAGAACCGGGGGGACCTCCCTTCACATCCGGGCCATGATCATAAAAAATCTCAGAGCAGGGGCCACAAGGACCGGTGTCTCCCATTTGCCAGAAATTATCCGTGGTAGCAATCCGAACCACTCGCGATGCATCGACACCAATTTCATTCAGCCAGATATCTGCCGCTTCATTATCTTCCGCATACACGGTTATCCATAATTTTTCACGTGGAATTTTGAGTGATACGGTAAGGAATTCCCAAGCAAATTGAATGGCATTTCGCTTAAAGTAATCGCCAAAGCTAAAATTTCCCAGCATTTCAAAAAAAGTATGATGCCGCGCGGTATAGCCGACATTTTCCAAATCATTGTGCTTGCCGCCCGCTCGCACACACCGCTGCGAGCTGACCGCACGCACATAAGGTCTGGTGTCTTGACCGAGGAAAACATCTTTGAATTGCACCATACCTGCGTTAGTGAACAATAAAGTGGGGTCATTGCTAGGCACCAGCGGGCTGGACGCCACGATGGTGTGACCATGAGATTCAAAAAATTCAAGAAATTTTTGTCTTATTTCGCTACTTTTCATATTTTTTGCTGCAACTCGTATCGTTCTAGTTCAATCACTGTCAAACCCACTGCTTCGCCTTTGACGATGGCCAGGCTGTTGACTTTAGCTCGAATAGTGATTTCTTCGTTCATTTTGGGTAAATCGGATTCCGTCAAAATCATAATCTCCCCGCTACTGTCTTCTAATATATAGGATTTTAGATTGACCAACGGCAGGCGTGTAGGGTTTTTTGCAATCCCTTTCAGCTTCACTTCTTTACCATCAAAATTGACGGGGGATTCATTAATTTCCTGAATGGCTACTATGTCATCAGCACTGGCATGATTGCCGATGCATAGCATGACCACAAATAGTATCTGCACAAGCAATTGCTTCATTGATTATCCTCGTCGGCCTGTGAAAAAACCTGCTGTATCACTTCAATCGAAAAACCTCTGTTCATCATGAACCTGATTTGCTTGCTACGCTCTTCTCTATTATTAGGTGATAGGCCGAATTTTTTTTGCCAAATGCGCATAGCTGCCTCCAACTCTGTCTCTTTAAGAGACGGTAATATGCTGTGAATCAAATGTTCATCAATACCTTTTTCTTTGAGTTCATGGAGAATGCGTCTGTTACCGAACCGGGCTCTGCGAGTACGCACAATCTGCTCAACAACACGCTCAGCTGATAACAAACCTCTCCGCTCCAACTGATCTAATATGCTAGACAAATCTTCTGACGGTAATGAACGGGCGTAAACAGATAATTTTTGCTCCAGTTCCAAGCGCGAATATTCACGTTGCGCCAGATATCGTAAGGCGCGTATTTCCAGAAGCGACCGTACGTCCACAAAACTATTTCTCTTTATCTATTTTTTCTTTTTCGGTTTTCTCTTTTGCAGGTTTGGCTTGATCAGCGATACCTACAATCGACCGAATCTTTTGTTCAATTTCCTGCGCGATGCTTTTGTGCTCTTTCAGGTATTCGCGCACATTATCTTTGCCCTGGCCGATTTTCTCACCGTTATAAGCATACCAAGCGCCTGATTTATCGATCAGTTTGTGTAATACGCCCAGTTCAATGATTTCACTTTCACGGGAAATACCCTCGCCATACAAAATATCGAAGTCTGCTTGTTTGAACGGTGGTGCTATTTTATTTTTAACCACTTTCACACGCGTTTCATTACCAATCGTCTCTTCGCCTTTTTTGATTGAACCGGTACGGCGAATATCAAGGCGTACCGAAGCATAAAATTTTAATGCGTTACCCCCCGTCGTGGTTTCAGGATTGCCGAACATGACACCGATTTTCATACGAATCTGATTAATGAAAATAACCATGGTATTACTGCGCTTGATATTGGCCGTCAGTTTGCGTAACGCTTGCGACATCAATCGTGCTTGCAATCCCATTTGAGGATCGCCCATATCGCCCTCGATTTCAGCACGCGGCGTAAGTGCGGCTACGGAATCCACGACAATGATGTCGACTGAACCGGAACGCACCAACATGTCAGCTATTTCCAGGGCTTGCTCGCCATTATCCGGTTGGGATATCAGCAAATCCTTGACATTAACGCCAATTTTCTGTGCATACTGGGGATCCAAAGCATGTTCCGCATCAATAAAAGCGGCGGTTCCACCCAACTTTTGCATTTCCGCAATGACTTGTAATGTCAGCGTGGTTTTTCCAGAAGATTCAGGGCCGTAAATCTCGATAATCCGACCTCGTGGCAACCCTCCTACACCCAACGCTATATCAAGCCCCAGCGAACCGGTAGAAACCACTTGTATATCATAGGCGACATCATTAGCGCCCAATCGCATGATTGAACCTTTGCCAAACTGTTTCTCAATTTGGGCTAGAGCAACATCAAGCGCTTTACTTCTGTTTTCGTCCATGATTTTTCCTGTTAAGAGTCAATCAAATTATCGCATAACCTGCACAGCATAAACTTAACTTGCTACGAAATCGTTTAATTTCACAAAAATTACCATAGTAAAAACTCGAGTATCTAGCTTGCCTGCGATATAATTACATGATGTCGTTGAAGTGGCAGACATAATTTCGTCACTGCAGTCAGTGAATTTTAATTGGTAATAGAAGGAGAATAACTATCCGAGTCATTTTATTAGGCGGCCCTGGTGCTGGGAAAGGTACTCAG
>JAGOKN010000115.1 GCA_017994575.1 Nitrosomonas sp. | reverse complement strand
AATAAGTCTCGGATGGGGGTAAATAGTCCGGTGTAAGTGGCAGGATTGGAGCGGGGAGTGCGTCCGATCGGGCTTTGATCCATATTGATCACTTTATCGAAGAAAGCCAAACCGTCAATATGCTGATAGGGTGCGGGTTCGGTGATACTGCCATAAAGATGGCGTGCGACCGCGCGATGGAGCGTTTCATTGATGAGTGTCGATTTGCCAGATCCGGAGACGCCGGTCACGCACACAAATAGTCCGACTGGTAAATTGAGCGTAACATTTTTTAGATTATTACCCGAGGCACCTTCAATTCGAAGCATTCGGTCAGCATCGGTTGGGTGGCGTGTGTCCGGAATGGGAATAGATAATGTGCCGGATAAGTATTTGCCTGTTAACGAAGCGCTGTCCTGTTGAATTTCTTCGGGAGTTCCTTGCGCTACCACCAGACCGCCATGTTCTCCCGCTCCAGGGCCCATGTCGACGACATAATCTGCAATTTGAATAGCATCTTGATCATGTTCGACTACGATGACGCTATTGCCGATATCGCGTAGATTTTTAAGGGTATCCAGCAAACGTCCATTATCACGTTGATGCAAACCAATTGACGGCTCATCCAGAACATACATGACGCCAGTCAAACCGGAGCCGATTTGACTGGCAAGGCGTATGCGCTGCGATTCCCCGCCTGATAAAGTATCAGCGGAGCGATCCAGTGACAGGTAATCCAATCCCACATTATTCAGAAATTGCAGGCGGCTGGAAATTTCCTTGACGATTCGCTCGGCGATGGATTGTTTATGGCCCGATAATTCAATCTCGTCAAAAAATAGCTTGGCTTTTTTTAGCGGGAAAGCGCTGATTTCATAGATGGCTTTGCCCGCGACATGCACATGACGAGCGGATTCACATAAGCGTGTGCCTTGGCATTCCGGGCAAGTTTGTGCGTTGAGGTATTTTGCCAATTCTTCGCGCACGGTTTGAGATTCTGTTTCCTTGTAACGTCGTGTCAGATTGGTAATGATGCCCTCAAAAGGGTGTGTTTCCTGGTGCTTGCGGCCTCCTTCCGATAAATACGAGAAGTTTATTTTTTCCTTGCCGGAGCCATGCAAAACAATCTGCTGAATCGAGTCATCCAGTTTCTCGAAAGGCGTTTCCAGATCAAAGTGATAATGCTCAGCCAGGCTGGTGAGCAATTGGAAGTAAAATTGATTGCGTCGATCCCAATTTTTGACTGCACCGGAGGCCAGCGATAGATGCGGGAATGCCACGACGCGGGCGGGATCAAAAAAAGTGATTTGTCCCAAGCCATCGCATTTATTGCATGCCCCGAGTGGATTGTTAAATGAAAATAATCTGGGTTCCAGCTCAGATAAGGAATAACTGCAAACGGGGCAACTGAATTTGGCGGAAAAGAGATGATCCTGGCCAGCATCCATTTCAACTGCCAATGCGCGTCCTTCCGAATGACGAAGTGCAACTTCAAAAGATTCAGCGAGGCGTTGTTTGGCATCAGGAGAAACTTTTAAGCGATCAATCACTACTTCGATGGTATGTTTCTGGGTTTTTTGTAACTTGGGTAGCGCATCGATTTCATATACTTCACCGTCAATTCGCAGGCGGACAAACCCTTGTGCTCGCAGCTCGTCGAATAATTCTGCCTGTTCGCCTTTGCGTTCGACAATCAAGGGCGACAGGATCATCAGGCGCGTGTCCAGCGGGAGTTGCAACACATGATCGACCATTTGCGAGACGCTTTGGGCCGTCAGAATAATGTTGTGCTCAGGACAATGGGGATCGCCAACACGGGCAAACAACAAGCGCAAGTAATCGTGAATTTCTGTGACAGTGCCAACCGTCGAGCGGGGATTGTGGGAAGTTGCTTTTTGTTCGATGGCGATAGCGGGGGATAGCCCTTCGATCAAATCGACATCAGGTTTTTCCATGAGCTGAAGAAACTGTCTGGCGTATGCGGAAAGTGATTCTACATAGCGGCGCTGACCTTCTGCATACAGCGTATCGAAGGCGAGCGAGGATTTGCCTGATCCAGATAATCCCGTAATGACGACAAGTTTGTTGCGTGGCAGATCGAGACTGATGTTTTTTAGATTGTGGGTGCGCGCACCGCGTATTTTTATGGATTCCATTAGCTATCTATGTATGAGTCAACCTGCTAATATACCCAACTTTTTGGGAATATCACAACCTGATTCATGTCTGCTCCAACTTCATCTGAAAAAATGTCACCAGCGGAACTGCGCGCGACCATCGGTTTAGCCGGTGTTTATGGTTTGCGAATGTTTGGCTTGTTTATTATTCTGCCGGTATTTGCTTTTTATGCTAAAGATCTGCCGGGTGGCGACAACTATACGCTTGTAGGTATCGCGCTGGGAGCATATGGATTGACCCAGGCTATTTTACAAATCCCTTTCGGCTGGTTATCTGATCGTATTGGACGTAAACCCGTTATTTATCTGGGATTGATTTTATTTGCAATCGGTAGTGTGCTTGCTGCCAGCGCAGTGGATATTTACTGGGTAATATTGGGGCGCATCATTCAAGGTGCTGGTGCAATTTCAGCCGCTGTGATGGCTCTGGCGGCTGACTTGACCCGCGAAGAACATCGAACCAAGGCAATGGCTACAATCGGCATGACCATTGGTACTGTTTTTGCTGTTTCTCTCATTGCTGCGCCAGTATTAAATCAGTGGATTGGTGTGCCAGGGATTTTTGCCATGACAGGGGTGTTGGCGATTTTGGCTATGGTCGTGGTCAAGAAAATTATTCCTGATCCACAAATCAGTCGTTTTCATTCGGATACGGAGGCATCGGCTGCAAGCTTCGGCGGCGTATTGCGAAATACACAATTGCTGCGCTTGAATTACGGCATTTTTGCCTTGCATGCCACGTTGATGGCGCTATGGTTGGTTGTGCCATTGACACTGCATCAAGCTGGAATTATCGCAGCTGATCACTGGCAAATTTATTTGCCGGTTCTGATTTTGTCAGTGGTATTGATCATACCGGCGATTATTTATGCCGAAAAAAAGGCGAAGCTAAAACCCGTTTTTATTGCCGCCATTGCTTTATTGCTAGCTGGGCAAATTTCACTGGCAATGACTGCTGATTCAGTATGGGGTACAGCCATTGCGTTATTGGTTTTTTTCACAGCATTCAATTTGCTGGAAGCGAGCCTGCCATCGCTAATCTCTAAAATTGCTCCGGTAGGTGCAAAAGGAACTGCGATTGGGGTTTATAGTAGCACTCAATTTCTAGGTACGTTTGTAGGCGCGGCTGCAGGTGGTTATTTGTTTGGTAACTATGGCAGCGATGCGCTATATACTTTTTGTGGATTGTTATTGATCGTATGGCTGATTATTGCTATAACAATGAAAGCGCCTGCGGCTGTGCGCTCTAAAATGTATCACGTGCAAGAAATGGATATTAATCAATCAAAGGAATTATCGCATCAACTTGCAGCACTCCCCGGTGTGAATGAAGCCTTGGTTCTGGCGAATGAAGGAGTGGCTTATTTGAAGGTTGATATGCATGGCTTCGATGAAGAAAAAGTCATTAAATTGCTTGAGGAAGGAAATATAAATGGCGTCAGTCAATAAAGTAATACTCATTGGTAATCTGGGAAAAGATCCTGAGACTCGTTACATGTCAAATGGCGATGCAGTCACTAATATCACCTTAGCAACGACAGATACCTGGAAAGACAAGAACGGTGAAAAACAGGAAAAGACGGAATGGCATCGAGTTACTTTTTATCGCAAGTTAGCGGAGATTGCAGGAGAATATTTGAAAAAAGGCCGCTCTGTTTATGTTGAGGGTCGATTGGAAACCAGAAAATGGACCGATAAAAATGGCGTAGAACGCTATACGACAGATATTATTGCGAGTGATATGAAAATGCTGGGTAATCGACCAGGAAGCGGTAGCTTTGAGTCACCCGATCATGAAGAAGACAACTCTGTTTCCAGTCGGCCTTCTTCAGCCAAGAGCGGGGTGGGATTCGATGATATGGATGATGATATACCTTTTTAGCGTTTATCAGGTAATCGAATCACACCTTCCCGAGATTCTGATCGAGATAGACCTGATTGACGGCGATTAGGTAATGAGAACTCAATGCTCTCAATTTCACCACCAATTTCTTTGGCCATATTCCTGAATTCAACTGCCAGCATACACTTGGGAACAATAAATGTTTGCTTCAATCCTGATTTGAAATTAACAAGAATTTTCATCGCTTTATTCCAGGTAAATTTGTTTTGTTAACGAATTAAATTATTAGATTCTTTCGTGATGCTATTGTTTTGATTTTATCGACCTGAAGAGATCAAACTTTAGGCCATATATAGTGTTTAATGACTTTGTAGTTCAATATATTGATGTTGCCGCGGTGAATTTCATTAAGAGGGGAGTCAATAGCACTGAGCAACAGTCATTTCTATAGTTATGGCTGTCAGAATTTTTGTGATGGGGTAATATTGAAGTGTATCTATAAAGCTACAGATGAAAATTCAATCAATTACCTTTAGAAATCATCTGCTTTGTTGAGACGATAAGTTGTCTAGAAGGTAATTGAGAGCGCATTGTCCTGAATATGAAGCAAACTTAGTTGATCATCAAACTCAGGAGCACGATTCCAGATTGAAAAGTACTGACTTCTGAACGATCTATCAATATGCAAGGCTTACCAGAATTTTGGCAGTAATGCTTTACCATTAAAAAAGCTTCATGATTTACACAATCAATTGGACAAATAATCAAGTTAGTTTCTTGCAGAAGCTGAGATAAATTTTCCAAATGATCGTCGTGATTACCATGAAATGTCATGAGGCTACCGCCGACATTGCTTATTAGTCGATTGTATTCCGGGTACAGTTTCATACGACCTCCTACACACAAGATGGTTTTGCCTGTTAAGCGATTGTGATTAAGATCAATCGACTTCTGATTGCCAACGTTGTGTCTATTTAAAGAGGAAGTGGCTTTAACTAAAGGTGCCCAGTCTATAACACGAGAATTTACAAATGGAGCTGAATGCTGAGGCGCCATTCTCTGCCTCAGCTGATCGAATCTCGATCGAATTAAATGAATTCTTATACTGAATAATCGAACTATTTTTAGTTGACAGAGTAATCTGTTTAAACAGATTAAACAATACGATAAAAAGGCTTCCATGAAGGGAAGATTGGGATAACAATGATGCGAAATGGTACTCGACGAATCAACATTGACTGAGGCCAGTTTTCTGAGAAATTTCATAATCGAAGCTCCTATAAGTCATCAGCAAGTAAAAGAATGGCTGGCTGACCTGAAAGAGCAAAGGCTGGCTGGCTGAATGTGCCGCTGAAGAAGGAGGATAACTCCAGCGGCAATGGAAAATCTACATCTGGCTTTGCAACCAGTTATGGATACCAATTTTTTCCATGACATTAAGCTGAGTTTCCAGCCAGTCAATATGTTCTTCGGTATCTTCCAGAATACGCTCAAAAATCTCTCTTGAAACATAGTCTTGTGCTACTTCGCAGGCTGCAATTGCAGACACTAGAGTTTCTCGTGAGACTAATTCAAGTTTTAGATCACAAGCTACACATTCTTCAGCTGTTTCACCGATCATTAGTTTGCCAAGATCTTGCAAATTAGGTAAGCCTTCCAATAAAAGGATTCGCTCAATGAGCACATCAGCATGTTTCATTTCCTCACATGACTCTTCAAACTCATGTTTCCCAAGGCTGTTGAATCCCCAGTTTTTGTACATACGCGCATGGAGAAAATACTGATTAATAGCGGTCAATTCATGTTGTAGTTGCTGATTTAGCCAGCGAATAATATCTACATTACCTTTCATTTTCATCTCCTAAGACAGACATCACTTGTATATAATTGAGTTAATATCAAAAGAAATCATTTTGGTGCGCTTCTACGCGCGATCAATTATGAAATTCATTAGCGTATCAAGAGCAGTAGCACCAACGATAACTTGCAGCTGCAAATATACATGATATCCGTCTTTAATCCACTATTTGTTCAGAATTAACTTGCCGTTACGTGTGCGCCGCAGTGAATACTGCTCACCTTTATGTAATATCAATATCACATCAGTATTTTTAAACAAAATGTCACCATCAAGCTGTGTTATAAAATCTGTTTTCTCAGATTGATGCAAATTTATTATTTTTGTTTGCGAGAAACTCAGGGTATCCATAATTTAGAAAAATTTAAATGAGAATGATTCTCATTATATTTACTTCTTTTATTAAATACAAGCTGTGAACAATGAATTATTCAATTAAGCTTTTATTGTGGAATTTAAGGATAAAGAATATTCTCGAATCTGCAGAATCAGATTAAGCTTTGTTGAGGAAGGTAATGGTTATATAGGCATTGGTAATATATAAGTCATTGACAAGTAATTGTTTAAATAGAAATTCTTAAGAATTAAAGATTCTTTTCCGATAAACAACGCTAGTTTTGTAAAGCCAGCGATCGGGTCTGGTTTTTTTAGTATCATTTAGTATCAGAGAATGATGATTAATGATTACATTATTAATGAGGATTGAATTCTGAAATTATGATTGAGCGGCGTAATTTTTATCGGATTCTCCATGTGCAACCCGATGCTTCGATGGCAGTGATTAAAGAAAACTACCGAGTATTGATGCAGAAACTTAAGCTGCATCCTGATTTGGGCGGTCCGGAATGGAGTGCAAGCTTACTTAACATTGCCTATAGCACACTCAAGGATCCAATTAAACGAGCTGCTTATGATCAGGAATTGTTAAAACACTATCATATAAGAACCCTCAGTCAGGGAGCATTGGGTATGTATTCGAATCCCGATGCAGAGAGGACGACTAATGATCAATCTGATAGGAAACTGAATCAGCGTAACTATTACCGCATACTTCAGGTTCAACCGGATTCTCCAATTGCAATGATTGCAGCTAGTTACCGTGCTTTAAAAAAGGATGCTTCGCAAGATATCACTTTACTTGATGAAGCCTATCGAGTCCTCTCGGATCCAGCGGCGCGCCAGCAGTACGATGTTTTTTTCGTTAGTAAATTTTCTAACGCTAATCAGGAATCTGCTCAAGAAAGCATTGATCCAACGGGTTGTGCAATGGATGTTATCAATACTTCCCAGGCGGTTGTTGAATCTTACCGGGTGGTGGTGACTGATTATTGCTCATTCTGTAAAACACCGTATGTGCCGCAGATGGGCGTGTATAAAAATGAGAATTGCCTGGAATGCGTCAGTCCGTTGCCTATTCTTGAGCATGCGGATATTGCATCAACACAGCGCACGCTGATGAGGATCGATATAAAAGGTGAGTTCGTGTTTTATTCTTTTTGGCCGGGCAAGCCTTACCGAGGCATATTTCAGGATTTATCACCCGCGGGGATACGATTCATGACCAATCAGAAACTTGATTTGCATGACATCATCAAAATTGATGCGCCTAACCTTCAAGCAGTTGCACAAGTGACGCATAAACGACCGGAAGAAAGTGGGATTTCTGCTGGCGTCCGTTTTCTAACTGTCAAATTCGATCAGCGTCACGGAAACTTTATTGCGGTACAGGCATAAGTCTGGTTGACTCAAACCGGGCATTCTCAACTAATTAATAATAGGTAAACCCCCGGCTTTGCCGGGGGACTCCCAAAGGTTTGACCGTTACGGCAGTCGTCGTAACGTTCTCGTCCCAACCACGAGACGAGGAGTCAAAAATGAAGGAGTACCAAAGTTTGAGTCATACGCGCTGGGATTGTAAATATCATGTGGTATTTATTCCG
>JAGOKN010000114.1 GCA_017994575.1 Nitrosomonas sp. | reverse complement strand
TCATCAATCCGTGTAATTGAAGCTGTCCATTAATAGACGCTAGCAGATCATCTAACTGATCGCTCGTCACTAGCCGGTTACGGAACCGGCACAAAGTGATTTCGTCCGGTATCGCGTCCGACAAGGACAATCCACAAAATTGTAGAAAATCAATCCGTACACACAGCGCTTGCTCCAACGCGGCATCCGATAAACTATGCCACTGACCCAGCAGGATCGCTTTGAACATCAACAACGCATCAAACGGTTCCTGTCCTCCACCATGCGATAACTCGCGCTTGTATAAACCCATAAGCTTCGGACGTAACTCCTCCCACTTAATCAGCGCATCAATCTTCATCAGAACATTGTCTCGCTTCAATCGCTCTGACAATTCCAGTGCTCCAAAACTCATCTGCATCTTTTGCTCCAACTGTCTTTTAACTGCCTCTATTTTAGTTGGTTATTGCAATGGCAGGGGTGCTTGTGCAGGAGTCTTTCTTATGCAACATTTGGACGGATTGCTCACGTGATAATCGCAGCTATCTGGAGCGCAATCATATCCGCTTCTCAGGCAAACCACTGGGACGACCGCCAAAGATCACACCTGGAAACAAAGATGAGATCAAACGCCTGAAAGCACAACGCCGGCAGGAATACCGTGAACGCATTCCAATTGAAGGGAAGTTTGGTCAAGGAAAGTATGGTTACCGACTCAACAACATTCGAGTCAAGCGAGCTGATACATCTGTCGCATGGATCAATAGCATCTTCCTGGTGATGAATCTGCTCATCTTGGTGCGGGTTTTTATTTTCCTAAAGAATCTTGCTGCCAAAATGGCATTGCGGGCAACAAAAAAGAGCAGGCCCAGAGAAATAGGGTTTGCGCGTGCTTGCCAATTCATCTCAAACCAGAATTTTTACTTGACAGCGCATAACAGATCACTGAATTTCTGAGTAAGCTCTAAATAATCCACAATGCGATTAAGACTTAAATGTTGCTCGATATCAATTTAAATAAAGATTGAGTGCAGCAATAAGCACATGATATATATGTCATAACACAACTGCCAAGTTATCAATCAGGTCTAAAAATGTCCTTTTTTCTCCATAAGTTAAACCTTGAATATTGATCTTTTCCACAAACTTATCCACAGAAAATGTGAATAATTTAGACTCACCCTATGAATTAAGATAATCATTAACATATTAAAAGCTAATTCCAAATTGGTTATTAAACATTATCTGGCGAACACGCATATATTCAGTACTCTGTAACAGAGTAAATTGAGTACAATCCTCACAACACCCTAAATATAAAAATCAATATTCTGGAAAGAACAGGTAGAAACACGGTGCGAAAAAATTCGGTCACAATCAATTGATTGGTACGATGATGTGGAATTTTCCATGACTGGAACACAATTTCTAGTAAACGAGTATGGAGAACCAGGAGAGTGCTAGCTGGTGCCGGGAGGGGGAATCGAACCCCCATGATGTCGCCATCGCGGGATTTTGAGTCCCGTGCGTCTACCAATTCCGCCATCCCGGCTGTGTGTTTATCTATTTCAAAATAAACTGAAGGCGCAATTATCACTGAAAACCTCTAGCACAGCAAGCAGCTTAGGCGAAAACATGCCACGGCAGTATAATACGCACCATGAAAACTCAGGATTTTAATTTTTATCTGCCGACCGAACTGATCGCACAATATCCTACTGAGCAACGCACCAGCAGCCGCTTGCTCTATCTTGATAGCACTCAAAGCATATTGCAAGACGCCATGTTCTCGAGTCTGCCAAACTACCTACGTGCTGGCGATGTCATGGTCTTTAATGATACTCAAGTGATCAAAGCACGTTTATTTGGGAAAAAAGCAACTGGTGGCAAGGTCGAAATCATGATTGAACGAATACTTGATGATCGTCATGTATTGGCAGTGATTCGCGCCAGTCATGCACCTAAACCAGATTCAAAATTGATATTGGCTGAGACAATTCCAGTAACTGTAATAACACGCGAACAAGAATTCTATACACTGCGTTTCGAGCATGAAAAAACCATCGCTGAATTATTGGAGTGTTATGGTCAACTGCCCCTGCCTCCTTACATCAATCGTCCTGCCAACCCTACGGATGAAGCGCGTTATCAAACTGTTTATGCAAAAAACACAGGCGCTGTAGCCGCACCCACCGCAGGTTTACATTTTGACATTGACATGATAAACCAATTAGAAGCTCTGGGTGCCATCATCACTTACGTGACCTTGCATGTCGGAGCCGGCACGTTTCAACCCGTACGGGTTGAAAATATTGCTGATCACAGCATGCATCGCGAAACATTCTATATTTCTCAAGATACTATTGATGCGATTCAACAAGCAAAAACCTCAGGAAGGCGTATTCTTGCGGTAGGCACCACCACACTGAGAGCTCTGGAAGCCTGTGCATCGCAGCACCAGGGGCAATTAATTCCTGGATTTGGAGATACTCAAATTTTTATTACACCTGGTTATCGCTTTCAAGTTGTGGAAAGATTATTAACCAATTTCCATCTACCCTGCTCTACTTTATTGATGTTGGTCTCGGCTTTTGCAGGCATGGAAAATATTCAGCGCGCCTATCAGCATGCTGTCGCTGAGCGCTATCGTTTTTTTAGTTATGGCGATGCCATGTTGATTGAGAGGAAATCATGAAGTTTCAATTACTTTCGACCGATCATGCGGCTCGCAGGGGAACTTTAACCCTAGCCCATGGCGTAGTCGAAACACCGGTTTTTATGCCGGTAGGTACTTATGGCGCAGTCAAAAGCATGTCTCCTGACGCACTTCAAGCAGTCAATGCACAAATTATCCTAGGGAATACTTTCCACTTATGGTTGCGACCTGGTCTTGATGTCATTAACGCTCATGGTGGATTACACGACTTCATGGGATGGCATGGCCCCATCTTAACTGATTCAGGTGGGTTTCAAGTGTATAGTCTGGGCGAATTGCGCAAAATTACCGAGCAGGGCGTTCAATTTAGATCTCCAGTTAATGGTGATGGTTGTTTCTTGTCACCGGAAGAATCCATGCATATTCAGCGTACGCTCAATTCGGATATCGTCATGATATTTGATGAATGTACCCCGTATCCGGCAGATGAAGCAACTGCGCGACTTTCCATGGAACTCAGTTTACGATGGGCAGAACGCTCTAAACAAGCACATGGCGATAATACCAATGCTTTATTTGGGATTGTGCAAGGCGGCATGTATGAGAATCTGCGCGATCAGTCATTTAGTGGATTACACAACATCGGTTTCGATGGTTATGCCATTGGCGGATTATCAGTAGGCGAGCCCAAAGCAGATATGCAGCGTATTCTTAAGCATACGGCACCACTTCTTCCTGTCGATAAACCACGTTATTTGATGGGTGTCGGCACGCCAGCAGATATTGTCAATGCGGTAGCACAAGGTATTGACATGTTTGATTGTGTATTACCCACACGCAATGCTCGCAATGGTTGGTTGTATACACGTCATGGCATTATCAAGTTACGAAATAGCCAGTATCGCCTGGATACCTCCCCTCCTGATGATCAATGCGGTTGTTATACCTGTCAACATTTCAGTCGCGCTTATTTGCATCATCTGCAACGCATCAATGAAATGTTGGGAGCACACCTCAATACTGTCCACAATCTATTCTATTATCAACAATTAATGAGAGAGATTCGTATCGCTATTGAGGCCAATCAATTCGAAGAATATGCACAAGAATTTCTGGCATAAGCAGTCATCATGCTAATATATGCCTTTTTTAACAAAAGTTTCTGGAGAATACTATGCTGATTAGTGATGCATTTGCTCAGGCAGCGGCAGCGGCACCTGCACAATCGGAAGAGAGTTTAATGACGCTAATACCTTTGTTCGGTATATTCATCATTTTTTATTTCCTGCTCCTCCGACCACAAGCGAAGCGCGCCAAAGAGCAAAAGCAAATGGTGGAATCATTACAACGAGGCGATGAGATTATCACTAATGGTGGTGTACTTGGCCTGATTCTGAATGTCAGTGAAAACTATGTCATTGTCGAAATTGCACCGACTATAGAAATCACTTTACTTAAATCTTCAGTGCAAACTTTGTTGCCCAAAGGAACGCTAAAAAGCATTGAACCCAAAGGCGGCAAATCACACAAAAACAAAGCAATCAAACCAACCTCTGTAGCCGATAACTTAAAAGCTGAAGAATCAAGCGAAACTGATAGCAACAAGGACGATGAAACTGAAAAGAAATAATACGAAGAAGTAATCACTCACAGCAAAGCAGGTAAATATCAGTACTCAACAACCTTACTTTGTATAATCTTTACCTATTTTAAATATTTAACTAATAATCATGAACCGCTACGCACTTTGGAAATATCTGATTATTGCGGTTTCACTTACACTCGGACTGCTTTACACTTTACCTAATTTTTATGGTGAATCCCCAGCAGTACAGATTTCCCCATTACGGGCATCTGCAAGCACTGATACCGCTTTGCTACAACGAGTAGAAGACGCATTAAAACAAGCAAACATCGCTACTGATGGCATTCTCCTGGAAGGAAACAGCGTCAAAGCACGTTTTGTTGATACCGACACGCAAATCAAAGCGAAAGATTTGCTCGAGTCAGCATTAGGCAATGATTACATCACTGCACTGAATTTGCTGCCCAACTCTCCTCAATGGCTGACTGATCTGGGTGCTCTACCAATGTATCTGGGGCTCGATTTACGTGGTGGCGTGCATTTTATGCTGTCAGTGGATATGAATGGCGCGATCGAAAAATCATTCGACCGCTACAGTACAGATATACGCAGCACCTTACGCGAACATAAAATTTCCTATACCGGACTTGAGAAACAATCAAACAAGTTAATAATAAAATTTCGTGATGTCCAATCGCTTACCAAAGCTGAAACTGAGCTAAAATCAAACTATCCTGATCTCGGTTTGAGTCAAGAGCAAATCGATAACCGCTATCATCTAATCGCCGCGATTAAACCCGAAGCTCAGAAAAGAATGCAAGACTCGGCAGTGCTGCAAAATATCACTACACTGCGTAATCGCATCAACGAATTGGGTGTAGCTGAACCTATTATTCAAAAAGCCGGTGTCGATCGTGTCATTGTTCAATTACCTGGCGTGCAAGACACAGCTAAAGCCAAAGACATCCTGGGCAGAACCGCCACATTAGAAATTCGCATGGTCGATGATGAGCATGATCTGGATGCCGCTATTCGCGGAAAAATTCCTTTCGGAACCGAGCTGCATCAAGAGCGGGGCGGCAGTCCATTACTAGTCAAGAAACAAATTTTGCTGACAGGCGAACATATCACTGACGCTCAAGCCGGCTTTGACAAAGATAATCAACCTGCTGTGCACATCAATTTGGATAACAGTGGATCTCGTGTTTTCAAGCAATTAACACGTGATAATGTAGGCAAAAGAATGGCTATACTTCTGATTGAAAAGAATCAAGCGGAAGTAATCACAGCACCTGTTATTCGCGAAGAGATTGGTGGTGGCCGCGTGCAGATCAGTGGTCGCATGACCAGTATGGAAGCACGCGACGTTGCTCTGTTACTTCGTGCCGGTGCACTCGCCGCACCAATGGATATCATAGAAGAACGCACAGTCGGTCCAAGTTTAGGTGCTGAGAATATTGCCCGAGGTTTTAATTCAACATTATATGGATTCTTGGCTGTTGCCATATTTGTCATCATTTATTACACCGCATTTGGCGTTATTTCAGTCATAGCACTCGCCATGAATCTGTTACTGCTGGTGGGCTTATTATCCATTATGCAGGCCACGTTAACATTACCTGGAATGGCTGCATTGGCGCTGACTGTAGGCATGGCCATCGACGCAAACGTTCTGATCAATGAGCGTATCCGTGATGAATTACGTTCTGGAGCTTCTCCGCAATTAGCTATACATACTGGATTTGAGCGTGCATTCGGCACAATTGTGGATTCCAATATCACTACCTTAATTGCCGGAATTGCTCTATTCGCTTTTGGTTCAGGACCGGTTAAAGGTTTTGCCGTCGTGCTTTGTCTTGGAATTTTAACTTCTGTCTTCACTTCGACCTTTGTCGCAAGAGGCATTGTGAATCTAGTCTACGGCAGTCGTCGCAAACTAGATCGTGTTCCTATTGGGCAAGTCTGGATACCAAAAAAAGAATCATCAAGCAACAAAACAATCATTCCTAATCATGATGATACTGACAGAAACGCAGCTTCCCTTACCAAAAATACTGAGGAACCGCTGAGAAAAGAAAGTCAATCATCTCCAGTCAGCAATCCGCAAGAAGTTATCACTGAGGTTAAATATAAGATTGATAACAACGCGCAATCTAAACCGAGTGAGAAGACTGCGAATAAAACAAGAAATAAACGCAAATCATCGGATATTAAGCAATCCAAATAATTAATAAGAGAGCAATTATGGAATTTTTTAGATTTAATCGTGACATCCCTTTTATGGCTTGGAGACGGACAGGGGCTGTCATTTCGATTGTAACATTTATTCTTTCTGTATTTTTTATTGCAACAAAAGGATTAAATCTTGGCGTGGATTTCACTGGCGGAACTGTACTAGAAGTTACCTACAGCCAAACTGCTGATCTTACAAAAATCAGAAGTGTTTTAACTGATCTTGAGATGTCTGACGCGAGTGTGCAAAACTTTGGCACTTCGCGCGATGTTTTAATACGCCTCCCCATTAAACCCGGAATCTCTAGTGCACAGTTATCTGAAACCGTTTTAAATGCACTCAAACAAGCTGATTCTTCGGTTGAAATGAAGCGTGTAGAATTTGTGGGGCCTCAAGTTGGTGAAGAATTATTGGAAAATGGAGCGTTAGCACTATTATTTGTGTCTTTGGGAATTGTTATCTACTTGGCAATGCGATTTGAATGGAAATTTGGTATAGCTGGCATTATTGCTAATTTACATGACGTAGTTATTATTGTTGGTTGCTTTGCATTCTTTCAATGGGAATTCTCACTGACTGTTTTAGCTGCCATATTGGCTATATTGGGTTATTCTGTTAATGAGTCCGTCATTATTTTTGATCGGATTCGAGAAAATTTCCGAAAAATGCGAGGAGCATCTGTAACACGAGTAATCGATAATGCGATTACTCAAACGATGTCCCGAACCGTCATCACACATGGTTGCACTCAGATGGTTGTAGTTGCAATGTTTTTATTTGGTGGTGAAGTACTTCATTATTTCTCATTGGCATTAACAATTGGCATTCTTTTTGGAATTTATTCATCTATTATGGTTGGCAGTTCGATCATTATGCTCTTAGGAGTCAAACGCGAAGATCTGGTTAAATTAGAAAAGAAACCTCTACAAGATGATGGTGCCGTAGTATAGAAAATCCAGACCGAGAATAAGTTTCAATAATCAAACAGGACTAGATATATATCCCTTCATGCTTAACAACCTAATTTTTATGAGATTCTGATAATTTTTTCTATTGCTGCGCATGCGTATCGACAAACGAAAATCTTCAGAATACTGTATATCTCATTTAAACTATCATCATTCAATAGCTTCGATTCAGGCTACATAATTTTGTCATTCTAAAATAGAAAAGCACAATTAATTACTATTGTGCTTTTCTAAGAAAAACCTAAACAATTTTAGTTTGTTCAAGCGGCTCCTGAGCCATCATTTTTACGTCGACGCATAAATAGGAATGCAACAACGGCAATCACCAGCACTACAGGAGCGATGATCGCCGCCTTAGGTGTTGGACGTCCGGCTCCCACTGAAAA
>JAGOKN010000032.1 GCA_017994575.1 Nitrosomonas sp. | reverse complement strand
CGCTGGTTTGCCATGCTTCGATATGAATTCGTCGTGCTTCTGATGATGACATCGTTCCTCCTTGTAAAAGGCTTGAGGATAGCGATGATGTATCAGGGTGTTAATGTGGAAGGGTTAGAGGCTTACGATTAACCCGCTTTGTCAGAGCTTAACTTTGCTTTCAGGTTGTACAGGTTAATGGCGCCACTTCATTCTGATTTCGTATTAATTGACAGCCTGAGTGATTCGAGTGGAATCTGTATCATCTTACTGCCGGATATATTGATATCAATGTTTACAGCCAATTATCAGAGTCTTTTTAACTGCCTCTATTTTAGTTGATTATTGCGCTGGCAGGGGAGGTTGTGCAGGAGTCTTTGTATTCTTTACGTTTCTGGATTCAACGGCATGATGCTTATATGAGAAGTGTCGCGATTGGGTTTGAACCATGCTAAATGCTCATGCAGTTTGACGACTTCTCCAACAATGATCAATGTAGGAGGTGTCAGATTGGCTGTTGTGGCTAAGTTTGGTAGCGTTTGCAGTGTTCCTACTATCGTTTTTTGTTTTTGTGTAGTGCCTTGTTGGATGATCGCAGCAGGTGTAGTGTCAGGTAAGCCATGAACGATAAGTTGCTGGCATAAAAAGGGTAGACCAAGTAATCCCATATAAATCACGATTGTTTGATTGGGGCGAGCTAGTGACATCCAATCTAAATCAATACGGTTATTTTTAAGATGACCAGTGACAAAAATGCAGGACTGCGCATAATCTCTATGTGTGAGCGGAATGCCAGAATAACATGCAACACCCGAGGCAGCCGTAATGCCAGGTACGACTTGAAAAGGAATATGGTGCATAGCCAAAGTTTCAATTTCCTCACCACCGCGTCCAAAAATGAAAGGATCGCCTCCTTTGAGTCTAAGTACCCGTTTTCCTTCTTGAGCCAGACGAACCAGCAATTGATTGATGGATTCCTGTTGCAGTGTATGCCGATTGCGCTCTTTGCCTGCGTAGATGCGGGTGGCATCCCGTCTTACCATATTGAGGATTTCGAGTGAAACTAGGCGGTCATAAACCACAACATCCGCTTTCTGCATGAGATGCATTGCACGGAACGTGAGTAAATCGGGATTTCCAGGTCCAGCGCCTACCAGATAAACTTCACCTTGAGGTGGTTCATCCTTTTCGTGTTGCAGTGATTGTAATAGATAATCTATGGCAGCTTTATCCTTGCCGGCCAATACCATGTCGGTGAAGGTTCCTTGCAAAGTTTTTTCCCAGAAAATACGTCTTTTTTCCGGATGCGTGAAGCGCTCTTTAACTTGTTGGCGGAGTTTTCCAGCAATAGCTGTGAGTCGGGTATATGCAGCTGGTATGATGGTTTCCAGTTGAGCGCGCAACAATCTAGCCAAGACAGGAGATTGTCCGCCGCTGGATATGGCAATCATTAATGGAGACCGATCAATGATGGATGGCATGATGAAGGTGCATAAATCCGGATCATCCACGACATTGACGGGAATAAGATGTTGTCTGGCTGTTTCAGACACAAATCGATTAGTAACTCGATTATTTGTTGCTGCAATGACTAGAACGGTATTATGCAAATGGCTAGGTTGGAAGTGCTCGGCGCTATACTTAATTTTTCCAAGCGCAACATATTCAGTCAATGATGCATCCAGTTCAGGAGATATCACAGAAACCTGTGCTCCTGCTTGAAGTAGCAGTGTAATCTTGCGTACAGCTACCTCCCCTCCGCCTACGACTAGGCAATTACTATTCTTAATATTTAAGAAAATTGGTAGAAAATCCATTTCTTCCCAGTTAAATTTTAACCCTTATAATCTCTAAGTCCAGGAAATGCTGATTGCTTAATCCTTATCCATTTTCAATCAACATATTATCCTTAGACACAACTGGAGCGTTTATGGATACGCTTAATAAGGATTACAAGCGAGGATCTTTTTTGAGTATTTCTTGCAGTTTTACATTGATGCCAGAAGTGCCTTCATTAAAAACAGTGCCTGCTTTTCTCTTATTGAAATGCTCTATATTAAGATTATATATTTCTTTGGAAAGAGGAAAATATTTTACTTCGGTTACTAGCTCCGGCGCATTTTTCATATAGAAATTAACAAATTCCTGAATTTCAGGCTTTTCTGCCGACTTGACATTGACGTAAATAAATACTGGTCGTGATAATGGCTTATAGCTGGTATTTTCTACAGTCGCTGCAGATGGAAGCACTCCTCCATTACCACTATCAATCGCGACAGCATTTATTTTTTTACTATTTTCGATGTAATAGGCAAAACCAAAGAAACCCAATGCATAAATATCACTGGCAACTCCTTGCACCAGCACATTGTCATCTTCTGAAGCAGTATAGTCACCACGGCTTGATTTTGCTTTTCCAACGACAGCCTCGGTAAAATATTCAAAGGTACCGGAATCTGCACCGGGGCCATAGAGTTTGATTTTTTTGTCGGGCCATGCCGGATTGATTTGATTCCAATGAGTAATCTTTCCTTGTGCACCAGGTTCCCAAATTTTCTTCAGTTCCTCAATGGTGACGGTTTTGCTCCAAGTATTCTTTGGATTAACTACAACGGTCAGGGCATCAAAGGCAATCGGCATTTCAATATACTGTATACCTGCTTGTTTGCAAACTTCCATTTCCGATGCAGTGATTGGACGCGATGCGTTGACAACATCAACTTCATTCCGACAGAATTTTTTGAAACCACCACCAGTGCCTGAAATCCCTACTGTGACGCGAACTGCTCCGCGCTTAGCTATTTGGAAATCTTCTGCTACAGCTTCCGTAATGGGAAAGACGGTGCTAGAGCCATCAATTTTAACGATTGGACTTGCATTGACAGCACCTATGGAAATTGAAGTATGTAAGAAAATTAAAATTGTGAGTGCCTTGAAGTGGTGTGAATTCAACATTTTTGCTCTCTATATGATATATAAAAGGGGACAATTCTTAAAAATTGATGCGATATACTATTTCAAAATTATTACAGAAATATGACAATTAAATGGTTTGTAATAAGATTTAAGATGTATAACTAAACTCTAGGAAATTTATATTATTTTCTAACTTATATCAGAAAGAGAAATGATGAATATAAAAGACAGCTTAAAGCATATAGGGGGTTGAATGAGTATTAATATGAATGATTGGCAGCTATTCGCATAGCTTCAGCAATCCGCTCAGCCCAGTGATTAACTTTATGTTTTGATTCTCCTTCAACCATAATACGAATTAATGGTTCTGTGCCTGATGCTCGGATAAGTACACGGCCTTTACTATTCAGATCTACTTTTGCAGTTTCTTGTATCGTTTTAATGGCTTCATTGGTACTAAAATCAAATGGTTTAGAGATTTTTACATTAATTAAACGTTGTGGGTATAAGGTAACTCCGCGCATGAATTGAGCCAAAGTTTTTTGAGTGTCACGCAATGCATATAGTACCTGCAGGGCTGAGATAATGCCGTCCCCCGTTGTGTGTTTGTCTTTACAGACAATGTGTCCAGAGTTTTCACCTCCTAAATACCATTTCTTCTCGTGTAATAACTCGAGTACGTGTCGATCGCCAACTTTTGCACGCAAGAATGGAATATTCATTTTCTTAAAACGATTTTCAATTGCAAGATTGGTCATCAAAGTGCCTACAACGCCACCTCGTAGTATTCTTTTTTGTTTGCGATGTTTAGCTATAATGTAAAGCAGCTGATCGCCATCGTAGAGTCTACCTTGTTTATCAACCATCATGATACGATCGCCGTCACCATCCAATGCAATACCCAAGTCGGCATGATGCTGTAATACAGCTTTTTGCAGGGTCGAGCAATGCGTAGCTCCACATTCAAGATTGATATTTAAGCCATTAGGTTGTGCGCCAATAGTGACAACATCAGCACCTAGCTCATGCATGACATGCCCAGCAATATGGTAAGTTGCACCATTTGCACAATCGACAACTATCTTTAGTCCTCGTAAATCAAGATGATAAGGGAAAGTACTTTTGCAAAATTCAATATAGCGCCCCGATGCATCCTTAAGACGTTGCACCTTGCCTAGCTTTTCTGAAGGCATGGTTTCTATGGGGGTATTCAAGCCAGCTTCAATTTTGTTTTCCATTTCATCTGGCAACTTGCTACCTTGCGCTGAGAAGAATTTGATGCCGTTATCTTCGAATAGATTGTGTGAAGCTGAAATGACAATCCCGGCTTGCAATCTCAAGGCGCGGATTAGGTAAGCAATGGCTGGAGTTGGCATAGGGCCGGAGAGAAAAACATCTACGCCGGCAGCGCATAATCCAGCTTCCAATGCAGATTCAAGTAGATAACCCGATACTCGGGTATCTTTACCAATTAGGATGGTAGGGCGATTCCCTTCTGCCAGGTGCCAATCCATAGCCGCAAGAACTTTGCCTGCTGAATACCCTAAATGCATGATAAATTCCGGTGTAATAGGCTCTTTACCTACACGCCCTCGTATGCCGTCCGTTCCAAAATATTTTTTAGTCATTTTGATATATTTATCATAGAAATAGAGAACAAATGATTACGGCAATTTTGTTAAGAATTGTATTTATTGTGCATGATAATTTTTCATTGCATGATAAATTGCTAACGTATCTTTGCTTGCTTTGACATCATGTACTCGTATAATTTTGGCACCTTTAGTAGCCGCTAGCAAGGCCGCAGCTACACTTTCATGAATGCGGTAATTTACGTTATTTCCTGTAATGGCTCCCAGCATAGATTTCCGAGATATTCCAGCTAACACTGGTACTTCAAGAGATGTAAATGTATCAAGGTGATTAAGTAATTCGAAGTTATTCCGCAGTGTTTTACCAAAACCGAAACCAGGATCAATAATCAGCCTGTCTTGTGAAATGCCCATAGCTTTGGCGGCATCAATGCGTTGTTGCAAGAATTCCTTTACTTCGGAGATGATTTCCTTGTACTGTGGATTTTCTTGCATATTCCGAGGTGTGCCTTGCATATGCATCAAACAGATGCGCACATGATTATTTTCAGCGACAGTCTCTAGTGCTCCAGGACTACGCAGAGCATTCACATCATTAATCATAAAAGCACCGGCTTCTATAGCGTACTTCATGACTTGGGGTTTTGAAGTATCAATCGAGATTGGAGTGCCGGTATTCACAAGTGCTTCCAGCACAGGAATAACGCGATCTATCTCTTCATTAATACTGACTGCTTGACTGCCTGGGCGAGTTGATTCGCCGCCGATATCCAGAATGTCAGCTCCTTCTTCGATGAGATTTCTAGCGTGTGCAATGGCTTTCTGGGTTGATAAATACATTCCGCCATCCGAAAAGGAATCGGGTGTTACATTGACAATGCCCATAATCAGTGGACGATTGCTTGAGAATATATTTTCTTTCTGTAGAAAGGGCACAATTAAAATAAATGGTACTAAGAAAAAGGAAGTAAAAACGGGATACGATTTTTTGATCGTATCCCGTTTTCTAAATTATCAGTGATTAATCAATTTCTTTGATTATCTCTTGTGGAGTCGCCTTTGGTTCATTTTTTTCATCAGATTTAACTGACGGCGATTCACCATTTGTAGTTGAAGTCATTGATTGTGGAGGTTTAGGGGGGCGCGGTGGGCGACCTTCCATAATATCCTTGATTTGATCACTGTCGATTGTTTCCCATTCCAATAAAGCTTTGGTCATGGCTTCAATCTTATCTTTATTAGCTTCAATGAGTTTGCGTGCAATAGCATATTGCTCATCAACAATCCGACGAACTTCCGCATCGACTTTTTGCATGGTTGCTTCACTCATGTTTTTATGAGTAGTAACGGAGCGACCAAGAAAAACTTCGCCTTCATTTTCACCATATACCATTGGGCCAAGAATATCTGACATACCCCACTGAGTTACCATTTGCCGAGCTAATTCCGTTGCTCGTTCAAAATCGTTGGATGCACCAGTAGTCATTTGTTTCATAAATACTTCTTCAGCAATACGTCCACCAAACATTACTGAAATTCTTTGCAGTATTTCCTCACGTTCCATACTAAAACGATCTTCTGTAGGTAGCTGCATGGTTACACCCAAAGCACGGCCCCGTGGAATAATCGTTACTTTATGAACCGGATCGGTTTTTGGTAACAATTGAGCCACGACCGCGTGACCTGATTCATGATAAGCAGTATTGCGACGCTCATGTTCGGGCATTACCATTGAACGCCGTTCTGCACCCATGAAGATTTTGTCTTTTGCGCGTTCAAAATCATCCATATCCACTAAACGCTTGTTGCTGCGTGCGGCAAATAGTGCAGCTTCATTGACTAAATTAGCAAGATCTGCACCAGACATACCCGGTGTTCCACGTGCCAGAATATCAGCCTTCACATCAGGTGAAAGTGGTACCTTGCGCATGTGCACATGAAGAATTTGTTCACGTCCACGGATGTCAGGTAGCGGTACGGTTACTTGGCGATCAAAACGACCTGGGCGTAGCAAAGCAGGATCCAGCACATCAGGACGATTGGTTGCTGCAATAACGATGACTCCCATTGCACCTTCAAAACCATCCATCTCAACCAGTAATTGGTTGAGCGTTTGCTCGCGCTCATCATTTCCACCGCCCAGTCCTGCTCCTCGTTGACGACCTACCGCATCAATCTCATCAATAAAAATGATGCAAGGTGCGTGTTTTTTTGCTTGCTCGAACATGTCACGTACTCTGGATGCACCCACACCTACAAACATTTCAACGAAGTCGGATCCGGAAATACTAAAGAAAGGAACTTGAGCTTCACCTGCAATTGCGCGAGCAAGCAATGTTTTACCAGTTCCAGGACTACCTACCATCAAAACCCCTCTTGGAATCCGCCCACCTAGTTTCTGGAATTTTGTTGGATCACGTAGGAACTCCACCAGCTCTGCAACTTCTTCTTTTGCTTCCTCACAGCCGGCAACATCATTAAAAGTCACTGTGTTAGCAGCTTTATCCAGCATTCTTGCTTTACTTTTACCAAATGAGAATGCACCTCCATTGCGTCCGCCGCCTTGCATTTGACGCATGAAGAAAATCCATACGGCAATTAACAATAGCATTGGGAACCAAGAAATGAAAATGCTCATCATCATTGATGGTTCTTCTTCCGGTTTGGCTTCAACAATAACGCCAGCTTTCAATAAATCACTGACCATCCAAGGATCGGATGGTGCATATGTTGTGAAGCGCCTGCCATCAGACTTTGTGCCTTTGAGCGTTCGTCCTTCAATAACAACTTTGGCAATCCTACCTTGATTCAATTCAGTGATAAATTGAGAGTATTCCATCGGTACTTGCGCCGGTTGACGTACGCTAAATTGATTAAATACTGTCATCAACACAAGTGCAATTACTAGCCAAATGGCCATATTTTTAATTAGATTATTCAAAATAGCTCCTTGGTTTGCACCTTATAATCCTCGGTTAATCATTCTAACTCTATTTTTAGAAATATAACAGAACGGCTCATGCTATATACAATTTTGTTAAAAACTCAGAGCTTCTTAATACATTACGCTTTGAAATATTTTTAGGGGAGGGGTGATTATTTCTTTTTCCCGAGTCCTAATAAATATAATTCATTACTACGGTCACGCGAGGCTTTGGGTTTACGTACCATTACTTTCTTGAATGTGGTACGCATTTGACGCATAAATTGATCAAAATCCCTGCCTTGAAAAACTTTGACCAGAAAACTTCCATCGTAGTTCAGTTGTTCAATTGAGAAAGTTAATGCCAATTCAGCTAAATACATACTTTTAGCTTGGTCACTGACTACGATACCACTTATATTAGGTGACATGTCTGAAATTACAATATCAGGTTGGCAACCATTTAACAGATTATTTAGCTCAATCACAGCACATTCTTCTCTAAAATCATGTTGAATAAATTCAACTCCAGGTAGGGGGGGCATATCTAAGATATCCAATGCAATGACTTTGCCTTTTGCACCTACAATGTGACTGGCAACTTGAGACCAGCTACCAGGCGCAGCTCCCAGATCGACAACCGTCATGCCTGGTTTCAGTATCTGATCCCGTTCAGAGATTTCTATTAACTTATATGCAGCTCGAGAACGATAGCCGTCTTTCTTAGATTGTTTGACAAAAAAATCATTAACATGCTCTTTCATCCAAGCTTTGCTGGTTTTGGCCTGTTTCATCAAGTAGAATTATATATTTGAAGAGAATTTATGTTAACACTTACTGTTGCACATCGGCGCGAACTTAAAGCACAAGCACATGCGCTTAATCCAGTAGTGATGATCGGAAAAAGTGGATTGACGATCAGTGTTATTGAAGAATTGGATCGTGGGCTTTTAAGTCATGAATTGATCAAGGTTAAGGTTCAAATTGATGACCGAATTGCTAGAAATGCGCTTTTTGAAGAAGTCTGTCAACGTTTGGGAGCTGCACCTGTGCAGCATATTGGTAAAATATTTGTGATCTTTCGACCTAAACCAGAAGATAGTGATGAAAAGACTACTCGTATGCCCAACCCAAATAAAAAGAAGCGTGAGCCATTTCGTACAAAGCGCAGTTTTCAGAGCTGATATTCAACAATGAAAGTATTTAGATGTACTTGACATCAAGTATTTCGTATTCGCGTATGCCTCCAGGTGCTTGAACTTCAGCAATATCGCCAGAAAATTTACCTATTAATGCGCGTGAGATGGGAGAGCTGATAGAGATTTTTCCATTTTTGATATTGGCCTCATCATCACCTACGATTTGATAGGTAACAGTTTTACCACTTTGTAAATCTTCCAGTTCGACTGTTGCGCCAAATACGCATGCACCATCTGCATTAATGAGGGCTGGATTAATGATTTGCGCATTGGATAATTTACTTTCCAATTCGGCAATGCGTCCCTCGATGAATCCTTGCCTTTCCTTTGCGGCGTCATATTCAGCATTTTCAGAAAGATCACCATGAGAGCGAGCTTCAGCAATTGCTGCAATGACTGCAGGGCGATGTACAGTTTTCATCTCATGTAATTCCTTGCGCAGTGCTTCCGCTCCTGCTACCGTTAATGGAATTGTACTCATCGTATTTTTTTGCCTTTCATTTTCGTCGTATGGTTTAATAATCGATATAGATCAATTTGCAATTTCGCGTTCTTTTAGCTGAATATGTAATTTCTGCAAATTATAAGCTTGTAACTCCCGCCTATTAATTATGCCTACACAGGCAGCCCGTGCACCTGCCAAAGTCGTATAATAAGTTACTCTTGCTTGCAGTGCTGCATGGCGAATTGAGTATGAATCGCGTATAGCGCTGCGTTGATTTTTAACTGTATTAATTATTAAACTGATCTCCCCGTTTTTTATCATATCTACTATATGTGGACGACCTTCTGCAACCTTGTTGATAATGATGACATCAATGCCGGCTTCAGTCATCGCGGCGGCAGTACCTCGAGTAGCATAGAGGGTGAAGCCAAGTTCTGCAAGACTGCGTGCGATTTCGATGGCGTGTGATTTGTCAGATTGCCGTACACTGATGAAAATCTTACCAGAAGTAGGCAGGCGAACATCAGTTGCCAACTGAGATTTAACAAAAGCCTCAGCAAAAGTAACTCCCATTCCCATCACTTCACCAGTAGATTTCATTTCGGGGCCTAATATCGTATCAACACCGGACAGCTTGATAAAAGGGAATACCGCTTCTTTGACTGAATAATATTCAGGAATTACTTCTTTGGTGATTCCTTGTTCAATCAATGTTTTTCCCGTCATACAGCGTGCTGAGATTTTTGCTAACTGGAGACCGGTTGCTTTGGAAATGAAAGGTACTGTGCGAGAAGCTCTGGGATTGACTTCGAGCACGTAGACTATATTGTCCTGAATTGCAAACTGCACATTCATGAGGCCCACGACATTCAATGCGTGCGCCATTTCGGCTGTTTGGCGACGCAACTCATCCAGAATTTCAGGCGATAAGTTAAAGGTTGGCAGAGAACAAGCAGAGTCACCAGAATGCACACCTGCTTGCTCGATATGTTCCATAATGCCGCCAATCAGAACGGTTTCTCCGTCATAAATTGCATCGACATCTACTTCCGTTGCATTGGTGAGAAAATGATCCAGCAGTACAGGAGAATCATTTGAAACCTTGACAGCCTCGCGCATATAACGTTCCAGGTCGACACGTTCATGCACGACTTCCATCGCTCGTCCGCCTAACACATAACTGGGTCTGACTACCAATGGATAGCCAATTTCCTCAGCAGCAATCAAGGCAGCCTCTGGATTACGTGCCGTGCGATTAGGCGGCTGCCGCAAACCCAGTTTTTCTAACATCTGTTGGAATCTTTCTCGATCCTCTGCGCAGTCAATCATGTCTGGGCTGGTGCCAATGATTGGCACACCATTCGCTTCCAAGTCACGTGCAAGCTTAAGAGGTGTTTGTCCACCATATTGAACGATCACGCCATGCGGTTTTTCTACTGCGACGATTTCCAGTACATCTTCCAGTGTCAGCGGCTCAAAATACAAACGATCTGATGTGTCATAGTCAGTTGAAACCGTTTCTGGGTTACAGTTGACCATGATGGTTTCAAAACCGTCTTCACGCAAAGCCAGTGCTGCGTGAACACAACAATAATCAAATTCGATGCCTTGTCCGATGCGATTAGGACCGCCACCCAGCACCATGATTTTCTTTTTATTGGTGGGTTGCGATTCGCATTCGTCTTCGTAAGTGGAGTACATGTAGGCTGTGCTGGTAGCAAATTCAGCTGCGCAGGTATCTACACGCTTATAGACTGGACGTAAATTGAATTGATGTCGATGGATGCGCACAGCGGTTTGTTCTGTATTAAGCAGTTTCGCCAAGCGCCGATCAGAGAAGCCGCTGCGTTTAAGTCTACGTAATGCTTGTTTATCGAGTGTTTCCAGCTTTTGACCAATGAGTGCTTGTTCTTGTGTGATCAGATCTTCAATGTGTGCTAGGAACCAGATGTCAATATGAGTTAAGGCATGGACCTCATCGATTGATAGATGACAACGAAAGGCATCCGCTATATACCAGATGCGCTCTGGACCCGGGTTTGCCAGTTCAGTTCGAATGGTGTCCAGGTTATTGGTTTTTTCATCCAATCCATCAACGCCAGTTTCTAGTCCACGCAAAGCCTTTTGTAGTGATTCTTGGAAAGTGCGGCCAATCGCCATAACTTCGCCGACCGATTTCATCTGAGTGGTTAGACGATCATTCGTTTGTGGAAATTTTTCAAAAGCAAAGCGAGGAATCTTGGTGACGACGTAATCAATGGTCGGTTCGAAAGATGCGGGCGTTACACCACCGGTAATGTCGTTGCCGAGCTCGTTGAGGGTATAGCCAACGGCCAGTTTGGCGGCAATCTTCGCGATTGGAAAGCCAGTTGCTTTAGAAGCCAATGCGGAGGAACGTGATACACGCGGATTCATTTCAATTACCAACATGCGGCCATTTTTGGGGTTAATGGCAAACTGCACATTGGAGCCACCCGTTTCCACACCAATTTCACGCAATACTGCAATGGAGGCATTACGCATTAACTGATATTCCTTATCAGTCAGTGTTTGGGCAGGCGCTACCGTAATTGAATCGCCGGTATGAACGCCCATTGGATCGAAATTCTCAATGGCGCAAACTATAATGCAGTTGTCCTGTTTGTCGCGCACCACCTCCATCTCGAATTCTTTCCAACCAATGACGGATTCTTCAATTAGCAGCTCTTTGGTTGGAGAAGTTTCCAGTCCGCGTTCACAGATATCCAGAAATTCTTCGCGGTTGTATGCAATTCCACCACCACTACCACCCATTGTAAAAGAGGGGCGAATAATGACAGGATAGCCCACCATCGCTTGAACTTGCAATGCTTCTTCTATGCTGTGTGCCGCTGCGGAACGGGCAGAGCCTAATCCAATGCGTGTCATGGCTTGTTTGAATTTCTCGCGGTCCTCTGCCATATCGATTGCTTCGCGTGATGCACCAATGAGCTCGACACCGTATTTTTCCAATACGCCATGTTTAACCAGATCAAGTGCACAGTTCAGTGCAGTTTGTCCGCCCATGGTCGGCAGTAATGCTTCAGGGCGCTCTATCGCAATGATTTTTTCCAGCATTGTCCAGGTAATGGGTTCAATATAAGTCGCATCAGCCATTTCCGGATCAGTCATGATCGTAGCCGGATTGGAATTGACCAGAATGATGCGATAGCCTTCTTCACGCAAAGCTTTGCAAGCTTGCACACCGGAATAATCGAACTCACAAGCCTGGCCAATAATAATAGGGCCAGCGCCGATGATGAGAATGGATTTAATGTCGGTACGTTTAGGCATACTGTTTAACCGGAAAAAATTACGAGGCAATTATTAGATTCTTGAATCTGATGTGTCGTTGTGTAACTTAATTTTTATAACGCTGCATCATGTTAATAAAGCGATCAAATAGATAATCCGCTTCATGTGGTCCTGGACTGGCTTCAGGATGACCCTGAAAACAGAAAGCAGGTTTGTCGCGTAATTCAAATCCCTGCAAGCTGCCATCAAACAATGATACATGAGTGATGCGCGCATTCTCCGGCAACGTGTCTATATCAACGGCAAAGCCATGGTTTTGGCTGGTAATGATTACTTTTCCGCTATTTATGTCTTGTACGGGATGATTGGCGCCATGATGGCCAAATTTCATTTTGATGGTGCGAGCACTTGTAGCTAATCCGAGTAATTGATGTCCCAGGCAAATGCCAAAGATGGGAATATTTTTTTTTAGCAATTCTCGGGTAGCTTCAATTGCATAATCACAAGGCTCTGGATCACCAGGGCCATTGGAAAGGAATACGCCATCGGGTTGAATGGCTAGAATCTCATCGGCTGTAGTCTGTGCAGGAAACACGGTTACTTTGCAATCACGTTGTGCCAATTTACGCAAGATTGTACGTTTAATACCAAAATCAAATGCGGCTACATGGTATTTTGGATTTTCTCGTGACGAAAAACCTGATTCGAGTGACCACTCACCTTCAGTCCAAGTGTACGATTGCTGACAACTGACTACCTTGGCAAGGTCCATGCCGGCTAAGCCAGGGAATGCTCTGGCGGTTTGCAGTGCTTTGTCTTCATTAATTTCTCCAGCCATGATGCAGCCGGATTGCGCTCCTTTCTCTCGCAGTATGCGGGTCAGCTTGCGTGTATCAATCTCAGCGATGGCTACTACATTTTGATCCGCCAGGAACTCGGGTAGTGTCTGAGTCTTGCGGTGACTGCTGGCCATCAGGGGAAGGTCGCGAATCACTAAACCTGCCGCATACACTTTGTCAATGTTGCCGGATTCAAAATCTTCCAAGTTGATACCCGTATTGCCAATATGTGGATAAGTCAAGGTAATGATTTGCTGGCAATAAGACGGATCAGTTAATATTTCCTGATAACCGGTCATTGCCGTGTTGAAAGCGACTTCTCCCGCTCTGATGCCTGCAACGCCAATAGATACGCCATGAAAAATAGTCCCATCAGCAAGTGCGAGGATGGCGTGAGGGCGTTGTGACACAAAGAACTCCTTGGATACTGACTCGATATATATGGAAATAGGGGCAATTAATTTTGCATACCCTAGCTTTTGAGCATGGAATTATACTCGAAAAAGGTTTATTTTTCTATGAATATGCGTTATGGAAGAGAGTCATTTCATGAATGATCTTCTGCAATTCTGCTTGCGATCCGCTTAATTTATTTTCAACTGATCAATGACTAGTTGACGGATATCCTGCTTTTTGCCCTGATTAATAATAACAAAATTTGTATTGTTGGCATTGAGATAACCCAGTCCTTGTTCTTTTCCGGAAACGAGAAAGTCGTTTATGGCCAGTTTGTGGGTTTTTTGAGGATCAATCGGAGCATGATTGATATGCCAAGTACTTTTAAAATATTGAGTATTTGCTGATTGTAGAAAGCCGCCCGTGCCAGCATTAGCGATTCCTTGATTTAGTATTTTTATCAATAAATGACCTTTTATCGAGGTCAATTGTACATTACCTCCAAAGGGCAATATACGAATGACATCGTAAACAGTGAGAGACCTCTGCATAACTGGCTTTATCGAATGCGTAAGCTCTGTAAGCATTTGATTTTATTATGATGGAAATGAACAGAAAAGCTCAAAAATACAGTTATGCAGAGATCTCGAGAATGGAATGATAAGATTTTGATGGACATTTGAAAGAGGTTGGCCATCTGCATTGAGAACATTGCTGGATATTCAGGTAAATTTAGCTTCCTGCATGCGTTGCTTGAATTGATTTTCTTTGATATCAAATTCATGATTGCCAAAAGTAGCGTAATTAAGTCCGAAATGATTCAGCACATCGATTATTTGTCACCCAGCTAAACTATCGCCCTGATAGGATGCGATACCAACGGCAGAAGGGCTAAAAAGATCTCCGCCCAGTGTAGTAATAGTGTTTGGATTGCGAGTCGGCAACTGATTGCGTAAGGTTGCCACTCGCGCGATCCCTCCTTCCTGACCGCCACTGATCGGTGTGATTTCGTAAGTATCGTTGAAATGGACAATCATCACATGAATTCTATTCTCGTCAGCGCCAGTCGAGGGAAGCGTGTTGCAAGCGGTGGTGATGAAAAAAAGACAGATGGTCTGTAATACGAAGAAGTGTTTTTTCACGGTGGTTTCCTGCCGCTGTGTTTATAATGGCTTATTTATGTTAACCAGCAATAGAGTGATTGGCAAATAGCCAGTGATTCTAAAAGAGTTTTCCGAGAGGGAGCGGTATTGCTGTTGTATACGACTAATTCTTAATATAATCGGGTGCTATTAGAGTACGTAAAGGGAGTAGTGCCATTCATTAAGGCTGAGTTATCAGCGTGAACCTCGAAGAAGGATAATCCAGGGTTATGTAATGTCAGAAATGGGAAAATACTGCAAGCTTATTTGCAGACTCAAGCCAAGATCGATTTGATTTGTATATGGCTTCTTGTTTCGGACAATACTGACTAATCTAATTCAAATTGAAAAGGGGAATTATCGTGAAACAATATTTTGTGTCGTCTGGAAAACCGCTTCTGTTTCTAATTTCAGTAATACTGTTTTCTTTCCTTGGAATATCTGCCTGCACATTAATTCCGGAAACCGAGCCCGATCGTGGTGCAGCAACGGTTAAGCAAGATCAATTTGGTGATAGTTATACGTCGATCAAATACCTTGAGCAGGGTTGGGATACCGCAGACAGCATGTGGTTTTATAATACCACGCAAGGATCTGACTTGATGCCGTATGATTTCTTTCTGGCATTGGAAAAAGTAGGGAAATCCGAGCTTTTTCGTTCTTCTGAAAATATGAATGCGTATCGCTACCTGCCGCAGAAAGCGACTCCTAGTAACCCGGATGCTTTGCCAGTCGGCTGGGTCAAAGACAACTACAAAGGAAAAGATTATGTGGGATTGACTTGTGCGGCTTGCCATACCGGACAAATCAATTATAACGGTGTAGGTATTCGTATTGATGGCGGTCCGGCCAGCGCTGATATGGAAAATATCATGATTGATCTTGCCAAGGCCTTGCAATATACGCGCGAGAATGAAGCGGTCAGAGGGCGGTTTGTTAAAAATGTATTGGCGAGCGGGCATTACAAATCAGAAGCGGAAGTATTGGCTGATTTGGAGAAATATGAACAACGCATTACTAGCTACACCATTATCAATCGTAGCCCGACTCCCTATGGTTTTGCACGACTGGATGCGTTCGGGCGCATTTATAACCGGGTGCTTGAGCATCTTACCAATGAAAAAGAACTCAGCGAGCTGTTGCGTGACCGCAAGATCATGCGCGATGACCAGTTATCGGATCAGGATCTTGATAAGATCGTGCAAGATACGGACAAGGTACTGTCAGGTGAACAGCGCGATCATATGGTTGAACGCCTGAGCAAGACCCTCACAAAATGGCAGTTAGGCAGATTACGCAAAGAATTATTCAATCCGGCGGACGCCCCCGTTAGTTATCCATTCTTATGGGATATTCCGCAGCATGATTATGTGCAATGGAATGGTTTGGCAGCCAATGCCGGATTGGGGCCGGTTGGGCGTAATACGGGTGAAGTCATTGGGGTATTTGGAACATTAGATTGGCAAGAAGCCAAAAGAGCGAATCTGTCCACATTGATCGGTGGGCAATCTTCGGGCATTACTCAAGTCAGCTTTACCTCATCGGTGGATGTGCACAATTTGCGCAAAATTGAATCCCATCTGGAAAAATTACAATCACCTGTGTGGCCGCAGGATGTCTTGGGATCGATCGATCAGCAACGCGCTTCTCGAGGTGAATCAATATTTAATGAATATTGTGTCAGTTGCCATGCGCGGATTGATCGTGCCGATCCTGATCGTCGCATCATTGCCAATATGTCGAGGGTAAGTGATGTGGGAACCGATCCACGCATGTCCGAGAACAGCATCAATGCGCAGGGATATTCCGGTATTCTGCGGAATCAATACGTGGGTCTTGACGTTGGCGATATTCTGCTGGACCGTAAAGCACCGGTTGCCGCCTTACTGACCAAAGCAACACTCAACGTGGTTGCTACCCCGGATCCCGATAAATGGTTCTTTCAACGATGGACCGATTGGATTGTGAATATCACCAAGGCTTTCTTTCATAATGAAATTAAGTCTTCCATTAAGCAAGGTAACTATGATCCAGATACTACTGCCAATCCGCTTGCTTCGTTAAATGCTTACAAAGCGCGCTCCTTAAATGGCATCTGGGCGACCGCTCCATATCTGCACAATGGTTCAGTCCCTACACTGTATGATTTATTGCTGCCGAAGAAGCGTGAAGGTGATCCCGAAGATGGCGAATATCGCCCTGATCAGTTCCAAGTCGGATCACGTGAATTCGATCCCGTAAAAGTAGGCTTGAAAAGTAGCGGATATAAGGGATATACCTTTGATACCAGTTTGAAAAGTAACAGTAATGCCGGTCACGAATACGCATCCGGCAAGACTGCGCAGCTAAATGGAAAAGTGTTGAAACCACTCACCAAAGATGAAAAACTGGATTTGCTGGAATATCTTAAGACTTTGTAATCAAGGTAATTTATTTAACGATCCTTATATGTAAAGGAGCAAAGCAATGAATACAAGTACAAGCTATCTTGACCAGTATGATGCGACGGCTGAAGCGGATAAGTTTCCATTGGTTCGTCGGTGGATGGATACAGAGCCATTACCATTTTTTAAGGAATTGCGTGCTAAGCGTCCTATTCTGGTTACGCCAAAGTGTACTTTGGTTACCCGCTTTGACGATGTCAGGGAAATTCTGAATATGCCCAAGGTTTTTACTGTCCAGCCTTACGTTCCTAAGATGGATAATTACCTAATGGCGCATGATGATGATGCGTTGCATACGCGTGAAAAGTCACTCATGCAGTTCATGCTGAGTCGTGATGATATTCCCAGGGTTCGCGACATGGTGGCCGATATTGCCAAAGGGATCCTGAATCAAGCCAATGGCGACATCGAAGTTGTGAATGATTTTTGCCGCATGGTTCCTGCGACACTGGTGCAAAAATATTTTGGGTTAACCGGTGCAAAAAGAAGTGATTTGATTGAATGGTCCTATTGGAATCAATATGATACCTTTCATAACCAGCCTTTTGATATCGTTTCGCCTGAACTATACCAAAAAATTGTAGACCATCATGCCGAGACATCCAAGAAACTGGGTGACTATATCACTATGCTCATCGGGAAACGATTGTTGGCGGTTAAGCTTGAGAAATTGACATTCTCAACCATCATCAAGTTAGAAGATGATATTGTGACTAGAATGCTGCGCACCAGTTTTGCGAAAGAACTGGATTTTGATATTAAGCGCTTGGGAGTCAATGCGGGTGGATTATTGATTGGCGCGATTGAAACCACTTCGCAGGCCGTTGCTCAAGTGCTGCAATATTTATTTCAGCATAAAGAATGGTTGGTGGCGGCGCAAACGGCGGCTCAGAAGAGCGATCTTGCCGAATTTGATGGGATTGTCTGGGAAGCTTTGCGATTTGTTCCAATCACTTCATATTTGTTTCGTACTACGGTCAGTGATTACACGGCAGCGAAAGATACCAATTATGAAACCGTTTTACGGGCAGGTACTTATGTTTTGCCTGTGACGCTATCGGCTACCTTCGATGAACGTGCTTTCGAATCACCGGAAGCATTTATTCCGCAACGCAATTGGTATAACTATTTTCATTTTGGTTTTGGTAGTCACGAGTGCCTGGGGCGTTACGTTGGAATGGTCATGATTCCGGAAATGGTGCGCCAGGTATTAATAAAGCAAGGGGTTGAGCCAAAGGGTGATATTGATTATAAATCGGGACCTTTCCCGGAATCATATGATCTTACATGGACCACGCAATAGTCAGTGTTTAATTTGATGGCAGAGTTAGCGCTGCATTGGATTTTGTGCGTGTTAATGCAGTTTGTAAACTGGAATACTCAGAAGTTCAGGTGCGTTTTCGATGGCGTGAATAACAAGTGCGTAGTTGGAAAATCAGTGTTCTGTCGCTTAAATTTGCTTGTGATTTTTTGCTAAAGAACACTGATCAGCGTTTAGTAATTTGATTTGTCTTCAGTTGATCTAGCTTTGCCGCCTCCTTCTTGATCGCCGGAAGGTATTTGATGGAAAGGTTGAATGGTCTTTCCATAAGCCTCGGGATCAGGTGTTTCCGGAGCCGTAGGTTTGCCGCCGCATGCAGTTAGAATTAAAACCGCTGTAACTACAAAAAAATGCTTAATTCTCATATCTAACCTTCTAATTAATTATCGATTGAAAAGTAAAACCTTCCTGTTACTGCGGTTTACAGATTACCGGGTACCGATAGGCACAATATTGATCTTGATCAAACTAGCTTAACCTTGATACTAAAATAGTGTTTAGGCTGGCTGCCTACTCGCTTTATTTGGCTAAATTTTTTCAGATTAGACTCCCTGCTTAACTCAATTTTTTATTTGATGAAGAACTAGCAATGGCTCAGATTCGACTATGTTTTTATCAGTCACTGAATGATTTTATCCAAGTTTATCCAGCTTCTGGGAATCCTGAAGTGAAATTGCCGTTACAGCTGCGCCCAGAATCGCCATATCCTCGGTTATTTATGGTCGATGCCAATCTTGGTAGAGGTTAATAGCAACGCTAGTGGTTATCAGTATTTGGCATGCCAAATACTTTCTACTATCGCTCATATGGTTGAATTTCGCGTGCCTTTAAGTCAGAATCGCGACGAAGCATTTAAGCAATGTCGTATAGGTCAATTATAATAAATATGCGGGAATCATCGTGTTTTTTGAGCATCAAATGAAACAGATGAATGGTATGATCGATTTACACTTAGTTAGATGGTTATGGTAATGCTGCTGATGAGCGGCATCAGTTTTTTCTCTTTCTCGGAACGCATGGATATTAGTCACCGGCTATGCTGGCGGTGTTTTCTCAAACGCAGAGGTCATGAATGTCTTTTAGTATAGCCGATCTGTTGTCACAGCATCGTACGGATAAATTTGATCTGCACGAGCATTATCTGAATGCTCAGATGGTCAGGGTTTTAAAAACAATTGGTTATGATCGGAATTATCAGCGTGCTATCGGTCAATATTTATATGACGAGAATGATAACGAATATCTCGATTTGCTGAGTGGTTTTGGGGTTTATGCATTTGGCCGCAACCACCCGACGATCATCAATGCATTGAAAGAGGTCTTGTCTCTTGAAATGCCCGATCTGGTGCAACTCGATGTTTCCATACTGAGCGGCTTGCTGGCAAAAGAGATTCTGACTACCACACCGGATAACCTGGAAAGAGTGTTCTTTTGCAATTCCGGTACAGAGGCGGTTGAGGCTGCGATAAAATTTGCCCGTTATGCCACCAGGCGCAACAGAATTATTTGTTGTGATCACGCTTATCATGGCTTGACGATGGGGGCGCTTTCTCTCAATGGAGAGCAAATTTTCCGCGACGGCTTTGGTCCCCTGCTGCTGGATTGCGGTTCTGTGCCTTTCAATGATCTTGCAGCGCTAGATAAAGCACTATGCAATCGCGATGTGGCAGCTTTTGTGGTCGAGCCGATTCAGGGTAAAGGCGTGAATATCCCAAATGATGACTATCTGCCTGAAGTCGAACGCTTGTGTAAAAAATACGGTACATTGTTTGTGGCTGATGAAATTCAAACCGGCCTCGGTCGTACTGGCAAATTCTGGGCGATTGAACATTGGAATGTAAAACCTGACATGATTTGTATGGCCAAGGCTTTATCCGGCGGTTTTGTGCCAGTCGGCGCTGTGGCGATGACGCAGCAAATTATGGATAGCGTGTTTAATCGTATGGATCGTGCGGTTGTGCATGGCTCGACATTTTCTAAGAATAATATGGCGATGGCGGCTGGCTTGGCTTGCCTGGAAGTGGTTAGAACCGAGAAACTGGTGGAAAACAGTGCAATTATTGGTGCGGATATCATCAACCGGCTAAATGCGCTGACAGGTCAATTTGAATTCCTGAAAGAAGCGAGGGGCAAGGGATCAATGATCGCGATTGAGTTCAAATCACCCAGCAGTTTGTCGTTGAAGGCCGCGTGGGTGATGTTGGAAGCGGCCAATAAAGGATTATTCTGTCAGATGATCACTATTCCGTTGTTTAAAGAACACAGAATCCTGACCCAGGTTGCCGGGCATGGCATGAATGTGGTCAAACTGTTACCACCGTTGATACTGACGCAGAAAGACCGGGATCACATCGTCAGTGCATTCACTAAAACGATTGCAGATACTCATCAAGTACCGGGTTCTATCTGGGAGCTTGGGAAAAATCTCGCCAGTCATGCATTAAAAGCAAAACAGGCCAAATCATCCTAAGATTTTATGAATGTCAATGCCTCTTCTCTACAGTATTGGAGACTGAGTGTTTCAAGGCTGTGAAGTTGAGTTATCTCGACATAACCGCTACAGTGCAATTTTTATGCTGTGATATGGCTTATGACTACTGAACACTCTAATGATTTGCATTATCTCTGGTGGTTGGTATTGGTTTGTGCAACCGGTGGATTGATTTACTTGTTAAGCCCCATTTTGATGCCGTTTTTGCTGGCTGCAGTGATTGCTTATATTTGTAATCCGATGGTGACTTATTTTGCGGATAAGCAAATTTCACGCACAATTGGGGCTGTACTGGTGATGTTTCTGTTGTTAGGCGTATTTGCAGCCCTGATTCTGATTATGGTGCCTTTGTTTGAGAAAGAAGCCAGTCGTTTGCTGGAAAAAATGCCTGATTACTTGGACATGCTCAAGCATCATGTGATTCCTTGGTTAGAAGCAAGATTGAATATCAGTTTGCAGCTCGACATTGCTATGTTTAAACAGGCGGTATCAGAGCACTGGCGGAGCGCCGGTGGTGTGGCTGCCAAGGTGCTGCCGTCTTTGACCAGCGGTGGAATGGCGATCGTGGAGTTTTTGGTCAACTTGCTGCTAGTGCCGGTAGTATTGTTCTATTTATTGCGGGATTGGGATAGTCTGGTTAAGCATGCCGATGAAATGATTCCCCGCTACTGGCATCATCAGGTCTCTATATTGATTCATGAGACGGACAGGATTTTGGCGGAATTTTTGCGTGGGCAACTATCCGTCATATTACTGATGAGTATTTGCTATATCACGGGCCTCTGGTTGGTGGGTCTGGAATTCGCGCTCCCCATCGGCCTGTTGGCCGGCATTCTGGTATTTGTACCTTATCTTGGGATGATTGTTGGTTTGACGCTCGCGAGTTTTACCGCATTGATGCAGTTTCAGGGATGGGCCGGTTTGATCCCGGTGTGGGTCGTATTTGGCATTGGCCAGTTGCTCGAAGGGATGTTGATAACGCCTTGGCTGGTGGGTGATCGCATCGGTTTGCATCCTGTTATAGTCATTTTTGCATTAATGGCCTTTGGCCAATTATTTGGTTTCTTGGGTATCTTGCTCGCGTTGCCGATCAGTGCTGTGATGCTGGTTTGGTTACGTCATATCCATCAACAATATCTGGAAAGCAATTTATATAATTCATAGTCATCGTTGTCGCCAGGCTTGACCATGATATTGAGCGCTTACAATGAAACAGCTGTTATTAGACATTAAACCTCCTTCATCGCCTACACTGACAAGCTTTCTACCGGGGCGCAATACTGAACTGCTGCATCTGCTTAGCAATATTCTGGCAGGGCGGGAAAAAGAGCGGTTTGTATACCTATGGGGTGGTTTGGGGTGTGGCAAGAGTCATTTGCTGCAAGCAATGGTTGCAGGTTATACACAATATACTGCAAAAGCGGTATATTTCTCCGCCAAACAGAATCCTGATGCCAAGTTTTTTATGGATCAGGATATTGATTGTGTTGCAGTCGACGACATTCATTGCTTGACGGAATCAGCCCAGTCCGAGTTATTTAATCTTTATAACCAATTGCGTGACGAGACGCAGGCAGTTCTGCTCGTGAGTGGCCCCGCTGCTCCGGCCTATCTGGATATGCGCCAGGATTTGGTGACGCGTTTGGGATGGGGACTGGTGTATCAAGTGCATGAATTAACCGAAGAAGAAAAAATGCAGGCGATGAAAAGTTACGCAGCGGATTGTGGTTTTGATTTATCCCAGGAGATTTGTCTTTATCTGTTACGACACGGGCGGCGCGATTTGCCATCAATCATGATGACGTTGGATGCGCTGGATCGTTATTCTTTGGCGAATCAACGCCAAATTACCATTCCTTTGTTACGAGAATTATTACAGGTGACTTCATGAATTTAGCATTATTTGATTTGGATAACACGTTGATTGCTGGTGATAGTGATTTTCAGTGGGCGCAATTTTTGATTGAAATGAAGGCATTGGATCGTGAATTACACGAATCCAGGAACATGGAATTTTATGAACAATATAAAGCCGGCACACTGGATATTCATGAATTTCTCGATTTTCAATTGAAGCCATTGGCGCGTCATCCCCGAGCCCAGTTGGAGGCGTGGCGGAAGGAGTTTGTGAGTAAAAGGATCATGCCGTTGATTGCACGTGGTACGCGTGAGTTGATTGAAAGACACCAATTGGATGGTGATCTGTGCATCATCATCACGGCAACCAATAGTTTTGTGACAGCGCCTATCGCGCAAGCCTTGGGAATTGATCATCTGATTGCCACTGAGCCGGAAGTTAAGAATGGAGAATTTACCGGTCGGGTATCCGGGATTCCTTCATTCAGGGAAGGCAAGATTGAACGATTGGAAAAATGGTTGGATGAGCATAATTTAACTTGGTTATCCTTCTTGCGCAGCTGGTTTTATAGTGACTCTCTCAATGATTTGCCTTTGCTCAGCAAAGTGACGCATCCTGTTGCCGTAGATCCGGATCCTACCTTAAGAAGGCACGCGGAAAACAACAACTGGCTCATCATCACTTTGCGCTAACAGTAATTATGCTCAGTCTTCCCGTCTTAATTGCGGGAACAAAATGACATCCCGAATACTGGGACTATCCGTCAACAGCATGATTAAGCGATCAATACCAATACCTTCGCCTGCTGTGGGGGGGAGGCCATATTCCAGTGCACGAATATAATCAGCATCGTAATGCATGGCTTCCGCATCGCCAGCATCCTTCGCTTTGGCTTGCTCTTGGAAGCGTGCGGCCTGGTCTTCGGGGTCATTGAGCTCTGAGAATCCATTGGCAATTTCCCGTCCGGCGATATATAGCTCGAAGCGATCGGTGATTTCGGCATTACTGTCATTGCGCCGCGCCAGCGGAGAAACTTCTGCCGGATAATCGATAATGAAAGTGGGTTCAAATAATAAATGCTCGGTAGTCTCATCGAATAAGGAAAGTTGCAAACCACCCACACCGTCGCGAGCGTTATAGTGAATCCCCAAGGCTTGTAATTTGTTGATCAGGAAATCACGGTCATTCAATTGCACATCGGAATATTCCGGATGGAATTTCTGAATGGCCTGGGTGATGGTCAAGCGCATAAATGGCTTGGATAAGTCAATCTCCCGACCCTGGTAAGTGATCTGAGTGGTTCCCAACACGGTTTTAGCTATATGGGCAAACAATTTTTCTGTGAAATCCATCAGGTAGATATAGTCCTGATAAGCTTCATAGAATTCCACCATAGTGAATTCAGGATTGTGGCGCGTGGAAATGCCTTCGTTGCGGAAATTGCGATTAATTTCAAATACCTTTTCCATGCCACCAACCACCAGCCGCTTCAAGTAAAGCTCGGGTGCTATGCGCAAATAGAGCGCCATGTCCAGCGCATTATGATGCGTGGAAAATGGTCGCGCAGAGGCGCCGCCAGGAATCGGATGCATCATAGGGGTTTCAACTTCCAGATAATCGCGAGCAACAAAGAATTCGCGCATCGCCTGAATCACTTTTGAGCGGATGGTAAATACCTTGCGGGTTTCTTCGTTAGTGATGAGATCCAGATAACGTTGGCGATATTTTTGTTCCTGATCCGTTAAGCCATGAAATTTTTCTGGAAGAGGGCGCAGGGACTTGGTCAGTAATTGTAAATCAGTGACCCGGATAGAGAGTTCACCGGTTTTGGTTTTAAACAATGTGCCTTGAGCGCCGAAAATGTCGCCTAAATCGTGATGTTTGAAGGCGGCATGCACAGCTTCTCCGGTATGATCGTCGGAAATATACAACTGGATGCGGCCACTCATATCCTGAAGAGTAGCAAAACTGGCCTTGCCCATAACGCGCTTTAACACCATGCGACCGGCTACTGTTGCGGTGGTTGGAGATTCTTCCAGTTTCTCTTTGGAGAATTCACCAAATTGTTGATGTAATTTTGCAGCCAAATCATCACGGCGGAATGTGTTAGGGAAGGCATTGCCTGCTTGGCGCAATTCAGTCAGTTTAATACGGCGTTCAGCGATGATTTGATTTTCATCCTGAGGTGTGGCGGATTGATTTTCCTGAGTCATATGAGGTTTTTTTAGAGAAATTAAGTGCTGATTCTGATGGTTGCTGAGTCTGTCATAATTTTTATAATTAATGCGTCAATTATACGCCTCATACTTGCAATATCAGAAATGGCTGTATATTTTGTTTCAGATTGATCATGAATAATGATTCAAGTATTCAGGCACTGTCAATGCTAGAATTCTTGAACAGATTCTTTAAACCAAAGAGCAGGATGAAGCAGCAAGATGATTGGAATTTTAGTTCTTACGCATGAAGATTTAGGGGATCATATGATTCGCTGCGCAAGTCATGTGGTTGGCATGCAGCCGCCGCAATTGATGCATCTGGGGGTTTTTGTCCAGGATGATCCGGATGTTGTATTGTCTCGTGCGCGTGCGTTGGTTCAGCAACTGGATAGCGGTGATGGCGTGTTGGTGCTAAGCGATATGTTAGGCGCTACGCCGTGCAATATTGCCAGCCGATTGGTACAACCAGGTAAAGTGGAATGTATCTCCGGGGTTAATTTACCAATGCTGGTGCGGGTGCTGACTTATCGGAATGAACCATTGCCGGTGGTGATCGACAAAGGACTGAACGGAGGTCAATCCGGTGTACTGTCTATTAACGTGGAATCTTGATATGCAACTTAAGGAAGTAACCATAATCAATAAACTGGGGTTGCACGCTCGTGCTTCTGCCAAGCTGACCAAGCTGGCGAGTCAATTCAAATGTGAGGTTTGGGCGACACGCAACAATCGGCGCGTGAATGCTAAAAGCATTATGGGAGTCATGACGCTTGCGGCCAATAAAGGCTCCAGCATACAGCTTGAGACCAGCGGCGAAGACGAAATCGAAGCCATGACAGCTTTGATAGCGTTGATTGAAGATTGCTTTGGTGAAGGTGAATGAGCTTTATCCTGCAAGGTATTGGCGTATCTGAAGGCATAGCCATTGGGCATGCGCATTTGGCCGCACCGGCCACTTTGGAGGTGATGCACTATCTGGTTCCTAGAAATCAGTTGGATAAAGAAATTGTACGATTGGATAGCGCTTTCGCTGTGGTTCGCACTGAATTTGAAGCCTTGCAACAATCGGTAGCCGATGGTCATGCTCGCGCCGAGTTCAGTGCATTCCTGGATTTACATTTGATGATTCTGGATGACCCCACGCTTACCGAAGCCACGCATAGCATGATCATACAGACTCAATGCAATGCAGAATGGGCGTTGACGCAACAGATGCAGGAGTTGCTGGCTCAGTTTGAAGAAATTGAGGACGCCTATTTACGCGAGCGTAAAGTGGATGTGGTACAGGTGGTTGAGCGTGTTCTCAAAGCGATGCTGGGACATCCTGGTTATTTGCCAGTGGCGTCGAGGCTGACCGGTGATAGCATTTTAGTGGCTCATGACCTGAGTCCGGCCGATGTCATGCAATACAAGCAACATCAATTCACTGCTTTCCTGACTGATCTGGGTAGCTTGACCTCGCATACCGCCATTGTTGCCCGCAGTCTGAATATTCCTTCCATCGTGGCGCTGCATCACGCCCACCAGTTAATTCTGGAAAATGATTGCCTGATTGTGGATGGTATCCAAGGCATCGTCATTGTTAATCCGGATAAATACGTTCTGGATGAATATCGCTTGCGGCAAGGTCAGTTACAGCTGGAAAGGAAGAAATTACAGCGCATCAAAAGTATTGCGGCAGTGACGTTGGATGGCACGCCGATAGACTTATACGCAAACATTGAACTACCGGAAGATATCGATCAAGTTAAAGAAAGTGGCGCGACCGGTATTGGTCTGTTTCGCAGCGAATTTCTATTTCTTAATCGCGACGATCTGCCGGGCGAAGATGAACAATTTGAAGCGTATCGCACCGTTGCAGTGAAAATGCATAAGCAGCCAGTGACCATTCGTACCTTTGATTTGGGGGCGGATAAAAGCTTGAAAGGCTCTGTGCAAGTGGCCGCCAATCCTGCTTTGGGCTTACGCGCAATCCGCCTGAGCCTGGCTGAGCCGCAGATGTTTCATGCGCAGCTTCGTGCCATTTTGCGAGCTTCGCATTATGGCGGGATTCGCATTTTGGTGCCGATGTTGTCGAATGTGGCAGAAATTGACCAGACCCTGCATCATATTGAATGTGCCAAGCAGAGTTTGCGCGACGATAAGATAGCTTTTAATGAGCAGATTAAAGTCGGTGGCATGATTGAAATCCCAGCGGCGGCCTTGTGTCTGGATATTTTCATGCGCAAGCTGGATTTTCTGTCCATTGGTACCAATGACCTGATTCAATATACCCTGGCAGTTGATCGGATCGATGATACGGTAGCCCATCTGTATGACCCGTTTCATCCCGCTATCCTATGGCTGGTCTCGCATATCATCCAGACAGCCAATCGCGCCAAGGTGCCGGTGTCAATTTGTGGCGAAATGGCCGGTGACAAACGCTTCACGCGATTACTGCTGGGTTTTGGCTTGCAGCAATTTTCTATGTATCCGGCTCAGTTGCTGACGGTGAAGAACCAAATATTGAAAAGCCATTTGCCTGATATTATTCCGTTAGTGCACAAAATCATGAAAACGGACCATCCGGAAAAAATGGCCGCGTTGTTGGCCAAATTGAATGATTAGTGCGTGTCAGTTTTTTGGCGATATAATGATTAACAAGCTTTCTAGTCGTTTCTTCGAGATTCTCCTTAAATAAATGCAAGATTCAAAATCAGTGGGGACGGTAACCCCTCAATTTGTGACCATTGACAAGCCATTGCCGCTGAAAAGTGGATTGCAGCTTGACAGCTATCACCTGGTGTACGAAACCTACGGGCAACTGAATGCCGAGCGCTCAAATGCTGTGCTGATTTGTCATGCGCTTTCGGGAAATCACCATGTGGCCGGTGTTTATGCGGATAAAGAGAAGAGTTTTGGTTGGTGGGATAATATGGTGGGCCCTGGCAAACCGATTGATACCAGCCGTTTCTTTGTAATCGGCGTGAACAATCTGGGAGGATGCCATGGATCCACTGGTCCAGCCAGTATCGATGCCAGAACCGGAAAACAGTTTGGTGCGAACTTTCCGATCGTGACGGTGGAAGATTGGGTGGAAACCCAGGCGCAATTAGCCGAGCATTTAGGGATCGAGCAATTTGCTGCAGTGGTGGGCGGCAGTCTGGGAGGGATGCAGGCATTGCAATGGACGCTGGATTATCCGGAAAAAGTGCGGCATGCCTTGGTGATCGCAGCAGCGGCAAAATTGAGCGCACAGAACATCGCTTTTAATGACGTAGCCCGCCAGGCGATCATGACCGATCAGGAATTTTATGGCGGCAACTATTATGCTTATAACACCTTGCCACGGCGAGGACTCCGATTGGCACGCATGTTGGGGCATATTACTTATCTTTCCGATGACTCGATGGCGGCCAAATTTGGGCGCAGCCTGCGCAATGGAGAAATTGCCTTTGGTTTTGATGTCGAATTCGAAATTGAATCCTACTTGCGCTATCAGGGAGATAAGTTTGCGGAGCTATTTGATGCCAATAGCTATTTGCTGATGACCAAAGCACTGGATTATTTTAATCCGGCTGATGCGTATAACGGGGATTTGAGCGCCGCTTTTCAGGTTGCGAAAGCCAATTACCTGGTTTTGTCGTTCACTTCCGACTGGCGATTCTCGCCAGAGCGTTCACGGGAGATTGTCAAAGCATTGCTGGATAATAAAATCAACGTCAGTTATGCGGAAATCACCTCCAGTCATGGTCATGACTCGTTTTTGATGGAAACGCAGTATTACCATCAACTGGTACGGGCATATATGAACAATATTGCTATCTAACGTTTGATAAACATAAATTAATCATGGAAGATCCTACAGTGCCATCCACCATTGCATTACGCCCCGATTTTGCTGCCATTGCAGAATGGATTAAACCCGGCGCAAAGGTATTGGATCTGGGGTGCGGTGACGGCTCGCTGCTGCGCTATTTGCGTGATACGCGGCAGGTTTTTGGTTATGGCGTGGAAATTGACGATGACAATCTGCTCAAATGTTTCGCTAATGGCATTAATGTCATTCAGTATGATCTGGAGGCGGGATTGTCCAGCTTTGAGTCGGATTCATTCGATTACGTCATTTTATCGCAGACGCTGCAGGCTATGCGCAATACTGAAGGCATCATTCATGAAATACTGCGTGTTGGTAAGCAAGGCATTGTTTCATTTCCTAATTTCGGTTACTGGAGAAACCGCATGCAGGTGATTGCAGGCCATATGCCCATGTCCAAAACACTGCCTTATCATTGGTATGACACGCCCAATATCCATTTATGCACATTGGGTGATTTTGAAGCGCTGTGTCATCAAAGCGGTGCGCGTATACTCGAACGCCGGGTGATGAATAATAATCATCCGGTTAAATTCTTGCCCAATCTGATGGGGTTGTTGGCATTTTATCGTTTTGAGCGTTGAAAGCGATCGAGTCTGCAGCGACTTTTTCCACTATAAAATAAGTTGTTAGGATAGATCTGATGGAATCTTTGTGGAAAGCTCTGTGGAATCTTTCATGCATTCAAGCGCTTCTAGTTCGGTTACCGTAAATCCTGCTTTTTGCCGTGCTTCATAATCAAACGGTCCGCTCATCTGGCGTGTAAAGTATTGGCTGATCAATTCTCGGAACGTTTGTTCTGAGTCCAATCCGCGTTGTTGGCAACAGTATTTAAACCAGCGCGATCCGATCGCCACATGCCCGACTTCATCCCGCAGAATGATTTCCAGCACCGCGACCGTTTTTTCGTCAC